>CAYGKI010000029.1:0-16669 GCA_964350235.1 uncultured Gemmatimonadaceae bacterium
GGGTCGTGCTACGGGCGTCCCACCCCGGGCACGCGCCGGTGGAGCTGGTGGTGACCATACCCCGGGGTGGGGTCGTGGACGTGGACCTGGAGCTCAGCGGCACCCCCATCCAGCTCGGGCCCGTCGACGTCCGGGGCCGAAGGGCGGTGGACGTTCCCGCGCCGGGGGACCGCCCGACTGGACCCCGGACCAGAGCGCTGTCGGAGGTGGAGATGCAGGCTCTGGACCTGGCCCCGGGCGTAGGCCACGAAGGGCTCCTCGACGCGGTTCGCGCGCTGCCCGGCAACGATCCGTCGGATGCGTCCGACATCCTCTACATGCGAGGCTCCACCACGGATCTAAAGTTGGTGCTCCTGGACGGCGTCCCCGTATACACCCCGTTCCACGTGGCGGGCGTCATGCGGACGTTCGAGCCCGCCGTCCTCGGATCGGCCGAGCTGCACGTAGGTGGTGCTCCGGCGCGGTTCGACGGAGGGCTGACGCACATTCTCCCCTTGGAGACCCGAGCGGCCCGCCGCGACAAGGTCCGGGTCTCCGGCTCCTTCGACCTTCTGGCCGCCTCCACCGCCGTGGAGACTCCGCTGGGCGAGAACGTGGGGCTCCTGGCGTCGACGCGCAGCCTGCACGACGTGGGAAGCGCGTTGCTCGGAGGGGAGCGCCCCTATGGGTATCGTGACGCCCTGGTGGCCCTGGATGCGGAGCCGGGAGACGGACACAGATTCGAGATGACGGCGTTCACCAACGAGGAGAGCGTGCTTCTCGACTACGCCCTGTCTCCCGAGGACGCACGCTGGGCCAACGTCGCCGGGACCGTGGCGTACACGCGGGACTTCGGCGAGGCGAGGCTGGTCACCAGAATGGGCGCCAGCGGCTACCGCGCCACGCTTCCGCTACGACCGACCAGGACGTCGCCGGACTCGACCTCCACCACCTTTCTGGCCGACGGGGCCAGCGAGCGCGTCCGTGTGCAGAGCGAGCTGGCCTGGGGATCCCCGGACGCGCCCTTCCGCGCCGGAATCTCTCACGAGCGCATCACCGCCGCCTTCACCGCCTCCAGCGCCGACGACGACCGAACCAGCGAGAACCGCGGGCGTGCGGAGCGCACCGGCGTGTTCATGGAGGCCAGCAGGCCCATCTCCGGGGGCGTCACGCTCCAGGGGGGAATCCGGGCGGACTACTTCCCCGGCGTGGGCCTCATGGGCGCGCCCAGGGCCGCGTTCCTCTGGGAGGTGAGCCCTGAGATGCTCCTCACCATCGCCGCCGGCCGATACCACCAGCCCACCAGGAACGTGGACCCAGCCGTCGAGCTGACCCTGGTGGACGTGTCCGAGGTGGGCCTGGACCCCGAGGAGGTCCTGCCCGTAGCCACCGCCGACCACGTCGTGCTCTCCCTGGACCAGCGACTGGGCAGCGCGGCGCGCATGGGCCTGGAGGGATTCTTCAAGCGCTTCGAGGGACTCGACGGCTCCGGACGCGAGACGGTGCGCAGCTCGGGCGTGGATGTCCGCATCCTCACCGCGGCGGAGCGGGCTTCGGCGTGGGTGGGATACGGGCTCTCGTGGTTCTGGTCCGGCACCGACCTGTCGGGGCGGACCGCCGACTTCTCCGGGCGCCACCTGCTCACCGCCGGAGTGTCCGGACGGATCGCGGGCCCCATATCCGGTGAAGCCCGCCTCTCCTACGGCGCGGGACTCCCCTATACCAGCGTGCCCATTCCCTCGGCGGTCCGGGACGAGTTCCTCAGCGAGGACGCGCATCCCCGGACCCTCGGCCCTCCGCAGCCCACGGTGAGCGGCTCCGGCGCCCGGCAGCCGATGGTGGCGGGATTGGACGAGGAGTTCCTCAGGATCGACGTGGAGCTCCATGCCCTCTTCGAGCCCGAGTGGGGTGGGCGCTCCTGGGCGGTGCGTCCCTACGTTCGGGTCCTCAACGCGCTGGACCGGCGAGACGCCATGTTCTACGCGCTGCAGCCCTGGAGGAACGAAGCCGTGACTCCGCTGGCCACCCGGCCGTTGCTCCCGTTGGTGGGGCTCGCCTTCTCGTTCTGAGCTCTATGACACGAACCGTCGATCTTCCTCGTAGGGAGGTACGCCGGTCCGGCAATCGTCCGGGCACACTTGACCCGAACCGTGCAGCGGCCCTATTTCTCCGCGTCGCGGTCCGACCGAATGAAAACCAGGAGCTAGAATGTCCGAGAAAGGTGGCAACCGGATTCGCATCGTCCTCCGATGGGTCCAGATCAAGGACAACAAGGAAGCCATGTGGGACGACGAGGGCGAATTCCGTTTTCGTGCCAAGGTGACCACCGACGGCCAGACCCACGAGGTACACCTGCCCAAGGAAGGGTATTGGTCCATCTCGGATCACCCGCGCCGGAACAAGGTCGACAAGATCGACAAGGTGCTCTTCGAGGGAGAGGCCGGTGACAACCTGGTGCTGGAGCTCTATGGGACCGAGCTGGACCAGTTGACGCCCAACGACGAGCTCGAGACCTACCGGATGGAGTTCAAGGGCGACGTCGAGGGTTGGCTGGGACGTCACCAGCCGACGGACGAAGGCACCGACGATCCGGAGAACCTCTCGGACTGGCGCCTCTGCTACGACGTCGAGCGCGCCTGAGCCGAGACACCATCGGCTCGAAGCGAGCGGAGGCCCCGGCGGGACGATCCCGCCGGGGCCTCTGTGCGTTCAGGGCATCCCGTCCCGTCGGCCTGGCTTGCCTTTCGGTTTTTGTTCGGTATCTTCCGGCATGGACGCCACCGTCTCAGGAACACCGCTCCCCGTGCACCGGGGCCGTGCCATCGGATGGAACCCGCCCAACCGCTTCGAGCCGTTGCACGTTGTGCGACACCGTTGGACGGATCCGGACGACCCGCCCCCGAGCACGGTCCTCCTGAGGGACGCCACAAGGTCCATCCTCGCCTGGAACGACTCGCCCGACGTGGGATTCGACGTGGGGATCAACCCATACAGGGGTTGCGAGCACGCGTGCGCCTACTGCTACGCCCGTCCCACCCACGAGTATCTGGGGTACTCGGCGGGCCTCGACTTCGAGACCCGTATCCTGGTCAAGGAGCGGGCTCCCGTTCTCCTGAGAGAAGCTCTGTCGGCGAAAGCGTGGAAGCCTCAGACCATAGCCCTGAGCGGCAACACCGACTGCTATCAGCCGGCTGAGCGGAGGCTCCGCATCACCCGACGCTGCCTGGAAGTCCTGGCCGAGTTCAGGAACCCGGTCGCCATCATCACCAAGAGCTACCTGGTGACGAGGGACGTCGATCTGCTCGGGGTGCTGGCGCGCCATGACGCCGCCGCGGTGATGCTGTCCGTGACGTCGCTGGACGGGGAGCTCCAGCGCTCCCTCGAGCCCCGGGCCGCGACGCCGGCACGCCGGCTGGGCGCCATGAGGGTTCTGGCCGACGCGGGCATTCCCGTGGGCGTGAACGTGGCCCCGGTCATTCCAGGACTGACCGACCATGAGATCCCGGCCATCCTCGAGGCGGCTGCGGAGGCGGGCGCCTCGTTCGCCGGAATGATCGTCCTCAGGCTTCCCCACGGGGTGAAGGACATGTTCGAGGGGTGGCTCAGGCAGCACGTCCCGGACCGGGCCGACAAGGTGCTCAATCGGGTGCGGGCCCTGCGTGGCGGCGCGCTCAATGACGCGCGATTCGGCTCCAGGGGGCGGGGCGTGGGGCCCTGGGCGGCGCAGATGCGCTCCATGTTCAGAGTGCAGGCAGAGCGGCTGGGCTTGGGTCGCCCGCCGTCCCTGTCGGCGGAGTTCTTCAGGCGGCCGGCGGATCCGGGCGAGGCCCAGACGGACTTGTTCGCCTGAAGGGTCTCAGAAGTCCGTGCCGGAGGAACCGCGCTCACGGAATCCGTTCGGATTCCGTGAGCGACGGCTCAGCTCTGCCAGGTAGGGTCCGCGAGCTCGAAGCCGTCGGGCACCGGCATGTGACCCACCGGCTCGAGCTCGACCTGCTCCACCGCGAAATCCACCTCGTCTATATCGTCAGCGACTCGCTCGCTGGGCCCGATGAGCGCCAGCAGGGCCACGACGGTAGGAACCCCGATGAGCGGTGCGCCGATGATGGCCCACCACGGGAGATCCTTTTCCTTGTTGATGTGTGCGCGAATCATTTTCCACCTCTTCCCTTCGTCTTCCGGGAGGGGTCCCATGACCTCTCCACGCTCTTCCCTTCGAGGAATCACCGAGAAAAGTTTCGACCGGGATCACCCGGCTTTGAATCGGTATCCTCATGAACGAACCACGCTCATGGGTTGAGACGTTCCCGACGGGCGAAACGTTGCATGGGCCGGCGGCGAAGCCGGAAGCCCGTTCAGCTCCTCACCTGCCCATCTCCGAAGACCACGAACTTCCGGGTGGTGAGCTCTTTGGCCCCCATGGGACCGTAGGCGTGGAGCTTCGAGGTGGAGATGCCGATCTCCGCGCCCAGTCCCAACTGTCCGCCGTCGGCGAACCGGGTGCTGGCGTTGACCAGCACGGTGGACGACTGAACCGCGGACACGAATGCCGTCGCCGCCTGCGGATCGTCGGTGACGATGGCCTCCGTGTGTCCGGAGCCATGCTGCTCGATGTGGGCCACGGCGGCCTCGAGGTCGTCCACGACGCGGACCGACAGGACCAGGTCCAGATACTCCTCGTCCCAGTCCGCATCCTCCGCCGGCCGCACGCTGACATCCGGTAGAAGCGCCACGGTACGCGGGCAGCCACGGATCTCCACCCCGGCGGCGGCGAGCCGCCGTGCCACGGGGGGAAGTAGCTCGGGAGCCGCGTCGGCGTGGACCAGGAGCGTCTCGAGGGCATTACAGACCCCTGGTCGCTGGACCTTGGCGTTGAACACGATGTCACTGGCCCGTTGGAGCGGCGCGGAGGCGTCGAGGAAGATGTGGCACACCCCCTTGTAGTGCTGGAGGACCGGGATCCGGCTCTTCTCCGTCACGGCCCGGATCAGCCCCTCGCCGCCGCGGGGGATCACCAGGTCGATAAGACCCTCCTGCTCGAGGAGGACGTCCACGGCGCCGCGGTCCGTGGTCTGGACCAGCTGCACGGCGTCCACCGGGACCTCGGTCCGGCCGATGCCCTCCCGCACGGCCTGGGCGATGGCACGGTTCGAGTGCACCGCCTCGGATCCACCCCGGAGGATCACCGCATTCCCCGATCGAAGGCAAAGGGCCGCGGCGTCCGCCGTGACATTGGGCCGGCTCTCGTAGATCATGGCCACCACGCCCAGCGGGATTCGCATGCGACCCACCCTCAGCCCGTTCGGCCGGACGTGCTCCTCCTCCATGGCACCCAGGGGATCGTCCTGGGCCGCCACCTCCCGCACTGCCCCGGAGAGCTTGAGGACGGCCTCCGGATCCAGGCGGAGCCGGTCCTTCATGGGTCCGGTGATGCCACGCTCTTCCGCCGAGCCGAGATCCCGGGCGTTGGCCTCGAGGATCTGTTCTGCATGCCGCTCGATGGCGTCGGCCACCTCCTCCAGCGCTCGGGTACGCGCCCCGGCGGGCATCCGGGCCAGACGACCCGATGCGGCCCGCGCCCGCCGAGCCATGCCCTCGATGTCGGTCCTCACACTCGTCCCTCCTCGCCAGCCAGCACCATCCGCTCCGTCCGCATCACGACCTGACTCCTGGTTCGCCCGAGCGCCTCCTTGGCGTCGAGCGTGTGCAAACCCTTGATCTTGTCCACGTCCCGATCGTCCAGACTCACGATGCCGCGGGCGTGCTCCACGCCTTCCACGTCCACTACGGACACCAGGTCGCCCCGCCGGAAGTGCCCTCGCACGCCCACGATGCCACTGGGAAGGAGATTCGCCCGCCGTCGGAGCGCGTCCACGGCCCCCGCATCCACGACGATGGCGCCCCCCAATCCTCGCTGCACCGCCATCCAATGGCGACGGGCAGCCAGGGGTCGATCCGACGCCGCGATGTACGTCCCCACGCGTCCACCCCGGACGATGGTGGCCAGGGCCTCGGGATCGGTCCCGGAGGCGATGAGGGTGGGGATCCCGTACTTCCCGGCCCGCTCGGCGGCCTCCAGCTTCGTCTCCATGCCCCCACGCGACTCTCTCGCCTTCTTGGCGAAGCAGAAGGCGCGTAGCTCGTCCGGTCCCGACGCCTCCTCGATGATCCGCGCCCGCGGGTTCTCCGACGGATCGGCGTCGTAGACGCCGGGAACGTCGGTGAGGAGCGCCAGGACCTGGGCGTCCACCAGGGCCGCCGCCGATGCGGCAAGATTGTCGTTGTCTCCCACCACGATCTCTTCGACGCTCACGGTGTCGTTCTCGTTGACGATGGGGATCACGCCCGCGTCCAGAAGCGTGCCCAGCGCCCGCCGTGCCGCCACGTAGCGCCGTCGATCGGTGAGACAGTCGTTGGTGAGGAGCACCTGGGCCACATCGAGCCCCACCTCCCTGAAGGCGTCGGACCAGAGCGCCATCAAGCGGGTCTGCCCCACCGCGGCCGCCGCCTGGCGATCACGGATCCGGCTCGGGGGCGCGTCATGCCCCAGGATCCTGAACCCGGCAGCCACGGCGCCGCTGGAGACCACCACCACCTGCGTGCCCTCGGCCGCCGCGACCACCCGCGCCACCATGCGCATGCGCTCGGGGTCCAGGGTCGTGGTCCCGCCGGTGAGGAGGCGACTTCCGAACTTGAGGACCACCCGACCAGGGGTGTCCCCCTTCGTCCCAGTACCCTGGGAATCGACCATATTCATCGTGAATGCATAAACAGTCTCGTTTCACCGATCCAGCCGTGGGGAGCCGGGCCGCGACCCGGCCCTCCCGTCTCGCGCTCGCGGGCGACGCCTGCCATGTTGTGGCCGGTCGCCCGAACGACCCTTCCGGAACACCAACCGCCGAGAGGACCATCATGCCGCGCCGCCGGCCTTCCCCTGGCTCGTATCCCCGCGACCTCCGAAAGGAGCCACGGCGTTGAACCTTCCCCTCGTGGTCATGGCCGCCGGCCTGTCCAGGCGCTTCGGTCGCCTCAAGCAGCTCCAACCGGTGGGGCCCGGCGGCGAAGCCGTTCTGGACTACAACGTCTACGACGCCGTGCGCGCCGGGTTCTCCCGAGTCGTGTTCGTCGTGCGCCCGGAGATCCTCGAACCGGTACGGGCGCATATCCGGTCCATCATCGGCGATCAGGTCCCCGTGGACTTCGTCTCCCAGGACCTGGACCAGGTCCCCGAGGGATTCCGCCCCCCACCCGACCGGTTGAAGCCCTGGGGCACGGGTCAGGCGGTCATCGAGGCGGCCCGCCGCATCGACGGGCCCTTCGTGGTCTGCAACTCCGACGACCTCTATGGTCCCGGAGCCTTCGAGCTCCTCCGGCACCACATGGCCAGCGTTCCATCCCCTTCCGAGTCGGCGCTGGTCGGCTACCGCCTCTCCGACACGCTCGGCGGATCGGGAGAAGTGGCCCGCGGGGTCTGTGTCCTCAAGAGGGACGGACTTCTGGAAGGGATCACCGAGGTCCGCCAGGTACGACGCCGGGACGGCTGGGTCACGGGGGTCGAGGTCGATGGCGAGCCGGTGGAGATGACCGGCAACGAGACCGTGTCCATGAACCTCTGGGGCCTCATGCCCGAGGTCGTGGAGCGCCTGCAGCGGCAGTTCGTCCGCTTCATGGAGATGTGGGGATCGGACACGCAGCACGAGTTCTTCCTGTCCACCGCCATCAGCAAGCAGATCCGTCTCGGACAGACCGAGGTACAGGTTTACGGCGCGCCCGACCCTTGGTTCGGGATGACCCACACCGCCGACTTCGACCGCATCCAGCGGGCGCTTGGTCAACGGATCGCCGCGGGCATCTACCCCGAGCGACTCCATCAGGGCTTCGGGGAGCTGGTGGCCGGATGAGGGTGGACAGGCCATGAGGCTCACACCCCTGGACTGGACCGTGGTGGCGGTCTACGCGGTTCTGGCGCTGGGGACCGGCCTCTGGTTCGCCCGCCGTGCCGGGCGCGAAACCGAGGAGTTCTTCCTGGGCGGCCGGACCATGCCCTGGTGGCTTCTGGGCACGTCCATGGTGGCCACGACGTTCTCGACGGACACCCCGAACCTCGTCACGGACCTCGTCCGCACGGGTGGCGTGAGCCAGAACTGGCTCTGGTGGGCCTTCGTGCTCACGGGAATGATGACGGTGTTCTTCTACGCCCGGCTCTGGCGTCGGTCGGAGGCGCTCACCGACCTGGGCTTCTACGAGCTCCGCTACTCGGGTAAGCCGGCGGCCTTCCTTCGAGGATTCCGCGCCATCTACCTGGGCGTCTTCTTCAACGTCATGATCATGGCGACGGTGACGTTGGCCGCCATCAAGATCGGTGGTGTGCTCCTGGGCGCCTCCAAGTACGAGGTGGTGCTCATCGCCGGGACCGCCACGGCCCTGTATTCGGCCACCTCCGGCCTCTGGGGCGTGGTGGTCACGGACCTGCTGCTGTTCGCCGTGGCCATGTTCGGGTCGCTGGCCGCCGCATATTATGCCGTGGCCCACCCCGACGTGGGCGGCTTGGTGGGTCTCTTCAGCCACCCCGACGTCGCCAGCAGCCTGTCGATCCTGCCGGACTTCACGGATTGGCGCACGGCGTCGGCGGTCTTCATCGTGCCCATCGCCGTGCAGTGGTGGAGCACCTGGTACCCTGGCGCCGAGCCCGGAGGGGGCGGATACGTCGCGCAGCGCATGCTCGCCGCCCGGGACGAATCGCACGCCCTCAAAGCCACCCTCTGGTTCAACGTGGCCCACTACGCCCTCCGACCCTGGCCGTGGATCGTCGTGGCGCTGGCGTCCATGATCGTCTACCCCACGTTGGGCTCCATCCAGGCGGCTTTTCCCGACATCGACCCGTCCATCGTACGGAACGACCTGGCGTACCCGGCCATGCTCGTCTTCCTTCCGTCGGGACTCCTGGGGCTGGTGGTGGCTTCACTGGCCGCCGCCTACATGTCCACGATCAGCACCCATCTGAACTGGGGCGCGTCCTACGTGGTGGACGACGTCTACCGGCGCTTTCTGGCGCCGGAGCGGGACGAACGGCATTACGTATGGATCGGGCGAGCATCCACCATCGGGCTCGTCGTGCTGGCCAGCGCGGTGGGACTCTGGTTGGAGAACGCCCTGCAGGCCTTCCAGATCCTCCTCCAGATCGGCGCGGGCACCGGGCTCGTGTTCCTCTTCCGTTGGTTCTGGTGGCGCATCAACGCGTGGAGTGAGCTGGCGGCCATGGTGGTGTCGTTCCTGGTGGCCTTGTACTTCCAGTTCGTGCACGCCGCCCTGGGCTTCGGAGCTATCGACCCGTCGCTCCAGCTGGTCATTGGGGTGGCGGTGACCACCGTGGGCTGGGTCACCGTGACCTTCCTCACGCCCCCGGCGGACCAGGAGACCCTGCGCTCGTTCCACCGGAAGATCCGACCCATGGGCAGCGGTTGGAGAGGCGCGGGCCTCGAGCCCGACCCTGACGCGGGGAGCCCTTCGGCCGCCTTCCTGGCCTGGTTTCTCGGCTGCATCGTGATCTACGGAGCCCTGTTCGGCACCGGATACCTGCTCTACGGAGCCCGGCTCCCGGCCGTCCTCTGCCTGGGGGCGGCGGCCATGGCGGGGGTCGGGGTCCTGCGGGCGCTACCCCGTGTGGAGATCAGGTAGCCGGAGCGTCCAGGCGCCGTGGGGGCCGGAATCGACGGATCCGGCGCTCACCTGTGGGCGGAACGCTCAGCGCGGCTCCTGCCGCATGTGCATGTAGTAGGCCTCGCTCTCCAGGGGATTGTCGGCGCCCCCCCACAGGGACGCGAAGCCGAGTCCCACCAGCAACGAAGGCGTGACCAGGTCCAGGCGGTCGGCCGCCCCGGAGACGGTCTCACCCAACAGCCCGGTCGCCCACCGTTCCATGGGGCTCCCCCAGAGGGCATAGTGGTGGTCCAGCTGGAGCACGTGCACCCGTTCGTGGGCGAGAATCACATCCAGCGGGATGTTGGCGTCCGGATCCGCGAGGATGACGTTCCCCAGCGTCCGGCCGGCGACGTCGCTCTCGAAGGACCCGTCCCGACTCAGGAAGACCGGCGCGCCCGACGAGAGAGAGCGCCCCCAGTCGAAGTCTGTCCGTGATCGCAGGGCCAGATGCAGGCTCCATACGATGGCGTTCACGTCGGGGCGCACCGTGACTCCGCCCCCGGCGCGATCCCAGTAGACTCTGGCCCATCCCAGGGGGAACGCCAGCTCGTCCAGCCATGCCCGCCCCTCCACCGCGTTCCGGCCCATGGACCCACCCACCGCGGCGATCTGACGCCCCGCCAGCCCTGCCCCGTCGAACCGCGACGCTGCCACCCTCTTGCCGGCGTAGACCACCGTCCCGCCCAGAACACCCGACAGGAACGCTCCACCGACGGGCACGTCGTCCCGCAGGGCCGCCACGATGGCCGTGGCCACCCCGCCGAGAAGGGCGTTGGTGGTCGCGAACCGCACGTCGTCGACCCAGGACGCGTTCCGCCACTCCAGCTCCTGGTCGGAGTACGAGCGGGGCTGGCCGGCGACGGGAAGGGCCTGGGCCAGAACGAGGAGGAGCACCATGCCAGGCCTTGGCAGGTGCCTCAGGAGTCGGTCCCAGGCCACTGGGCCGAACGACTGCCGCGCTCGCATCATGATCGTGGCCATTGAAGAGGCCCATCAGCTCCTCGACGGCGGTTCCGTCGAACCGGAAGCGCGTAGAGGAGGATCGCTCTGATCATCGCTGGTCCGGCGTAGGAGGGTGGGTGGACCTTCGAACAGTACCCCGTCCACCGTGGGACGGCCATACGGAAGGCTGCGGGTTGCGCGCCCGCGCAGGCGCCCGCTAATTCCTGCGTGCAACCTCACGGGGTGGGCGCCAGGCCGCCCTTCCTTCGGCTTGGAACAGTCAGGCGATGGGGATGGAGACGACCGGACACGCCAGCCTGGAGCACCCGAGGAGCGCCGGGTCCGGGGACACCGCTCGGGAAGCCGGCCCGGTGTCGGCCTCGGCGCCGGTGGGCGCGTGAGCGCGATCTGCTTCTTCAACAGCACCCCCTTCTGGGGCGGCGGGGAGAAGTGGCATCTTGAAGCCGCCACGGCCCTGGCCCGCCGCGGGCACGACGTGGTCGTCGTGGGCCGGTCCGGGGCGCCCCTCCTCCATCGGGCACGGGCAGCCGGGTTGGACACGGCGGGCTTCCCCATCTCCAGGCTCCGTTGGCTCGACCCCACCCTGGTGCTCCGGCTCCGCCGCTTCTTCATCCGCCACGGGACCGAGGCCGTCGTGTTCAACGGCCCTCTGGACCTCAAGGCCGGGGGCGTCGCGGCCATGTTGGCCGGAGTCCCTCGCCGGGTGTATCGGCGCGGCCTCGCTGTCCCCATTCGGGACCGGTGGCTCAATCGGTATCTGTTCGACCGCGTGCTCACCCACGCCATCGCCAACTCCCAGGCGACGCGCGACTTGATGTTGCGGGACCTGAGGACCGGTTTCGGACCCGCCGACATCACGGTGATTCCCAACGGCATCGACCTGGACGCGTTCGACCGTTCTGCCACGCGGCCACCCTCCAGGCGGGCCGAGGGTCCGGTGGTGCTGGGCAACGTCGGACGGTTGTCCCCGGAGAAGAGGCACCACTTGCTCCTGGAGGTGGCCCGACTGCTCTCTCAACGGGGTGTGGACTTCCGGTTGCTCATCGCCGGAGAAGGGCCGGAGCGCCAGCGGCTCGAGACCCGGGCCGACGAGCTGGGGATCCGGTCGCGCGTCGACTTCCTGGGCTTCGTCCACGACGTGCCGGGGGTCCTCAGGGAGATGGACGTCTTTCTCCTGGCCTCCCGCTGGGAAGGGTTCGGCTACGTGATCGTCGAAGCCGGAGCCGCCGCGCTGCCCGTGGTCGCCTTCGACATCAGCAGCAATCCGGAAGTCATCGAACAGGGCACCACCGGCTTCCTGGTCCCCGAGGGAGAGGTCTCGGTCTTCGCGGACCGGGTTCAGGACCTGATCGAGCGCCCCGACCTTCGGCGGGCCATGGGCGCCGCGGCCCGGGAGATGGTGGAACGACGCTTCGGCCTGGACCGGGCCACGGATCGCCTCGAACACCTTCTGCTGGAGTAGGACGCATGCCCCCAGTCAGCGCCTGTGTGATCACGTACAACGAAGAAGCGAAGCTCGAGGCGTGTCTGGAGAGCCTGGTCGGCGTGGTGGACGAGATCGTGGTCGTGGACTCGGAGAGCACCGACGCCACGGTGGCCATCGCGGCGCGATTCACGGACCGGATCATCACCCAGCCGTTCCTGGGATACGTGGCACAGAAGAACTTCGCGGTGGACGCGGCCTCCCACGATTGGATCCTCAGTCTCGACGCCGACGAGCGTCTGTCGGACCGGTTGCGATCGGAGATCCTGGCAGAGAAGGACGCCTTGGGGGAGCACGCCGGGTACGAGATGCCCCGCCGCACGTTCTACGTGGATCGTTGGATGGATCACTGCTGGTACCCGGACCGGAAGGTCCGTCTCTTCGATCGCCGCCGGGCCCGATGGTCCGGACGCGATCCACACGACCGAGTGCGGGTCACAGAGGGATCCATCCATTCCCTGGGCGGAGATATCCTCCACCGGTCGTACGACACCGTTTCCAGCCACCTGCAGACCATCGACCGGTTCTCGGAGATCGCCGCGAGGGAGCTGTTCCGCGACGGACGCACGGTCTCTCCGATGGGGCCGCTGGTGTACGGGGCAGCCGCGTTCGTGCGCCTCTACGTCATGAAGAGGGGCTTTCTGGACGGGTTCAGCGGTCTCGTGGTGGCGGTCCTCTCGGCCACCGCCACGTTCAGCAGGTACGCGAAGCTCCGCTACATGCACCAGGCCGAGGAGCGCTCGGCGGATTCGTAACGGCTCTCGACGGCGACCCGGGTCAGTCCTCCAGGAGCGGAGGACTGTGGGTGTCCTTCACACCCAGCGCTACCCCGGTTCCGACGCCGGCGCCCAGCGCGATGGCGGTACCGGCCCCGACGATGGGCAGCAGGGCGACCACCGGCGCGGCCACCAGCGTGGCGCCCACCCCGGCCCAAAGCCCGAGCGCGGGCTTCTCCACCAAGGAGGTGTATCGCAGACGCTTGCCGACGAACTGTCGGGACTTGATATGGCCGCCGACTCCGGCGACCCCGGCTATGGCCAGAGCAATGAGCTCGAACATCCGATTCCTCCCGGATCTCGGGAAACGAGGGTGCTCCGAAGCACCCTCCGGGTCCTGCTTCACATGCCTCCCTACGAGTCCCCGGGGCCGGGAGTTGCGACTGCCTTCTCGTCGGCGGATTCGGCCAGGGTCCGGAGAAGCCGCGCGGTGGCCTCACCTCGCCCGGCAGACCACCCCACCCCGATGCCGAGGTGGTCGGCTCGAGCCCTGTGCCCGGCGGCCTGACGCTCGGCCTCCTCGGCCAGCCCCAGGAGCATGGCGCCGGGTTCCTGGCCGAGCAGGTGCTCCAGCGCATATCGTCGCTCGCCGGCCCGGAGCCCCAGCTCGTGCCGGGCGGCGATACGGGCCAGGTCCGCCCGGGTGAGGATCATTCCCGAACGCGCCGGCGCCAGGAGTCCGCCCAGGAAGGTGCCGGCACCGTCGGTTCGCGGGTCGGGAACCGGCGGGTGTTCCGTGAGCGCTGTGGGAACACGGTCCAACCGCCCACCCTCGGCCACCTCGGATTCCAACATTCCCGTCAGCAGACCGGCCCAGGCGCGGTGGAACGCCCCGCCCAGCTCACGAACCCGTTCCAGAAAGGCGAAGACCCATGGGCCTAGGTGCTCCTCCAGGAGAGCCCTCCGGCTCCGGGCGACCATCTCCGCGCGAGCGTCGCCCTCGACGCCGGCCTCCATCCCGCTTTCCGTCGGTCCAGGCCCGGTGGACGGCGGGTGCAGGGCGAGGCCACCCCTTGCCGCGGCCTCCTCTTCCATCAGCGAGGCGTACAGCCCGAGCAAGGAAGCCAGATGGTCCGGGTCCTCCGGCACGTCCCGGCCCACGGCCCGCCAGAATCCCTCGACCCGGCGAAGGGCCTCGCCGCCTAGCATCCCCTCCGCACCGAGGTACACGGATGCCCACGGATAGAGCTGGAAGCCGAAGAGCGCCTCGTGCCCTGCCCGGTCCGGCGGCTCTGGAAGCCCGAGGGCCGCGGCGATGGGCCCATGAGCGGGGCCCGGTGGCTCGGCGAGGTGCGCCAGCGCCCTCAGGAGCTCGGCCGACGCCTCAGACACCGACGGTGGTCGCCCGCTCCGGCAGACGGTACGCCTCGCGCTCGGGGCGCACGGGACGGAGCATCCAGTAAGGCCGGCGCGTGCCATCCGGTGAGTACGCGTCCGCCGAGCGCGTCATCTCCACCCAACGCTCGTACGCCTCCCGGGACCGTGCCACGTCCACCGACACGTCCCCGTGCTTGTCGCCGGGCTCTGCGGGCCGAACCCGCACCGCCTGGTGCCAGCAGTGCATCCCCGAGATGGGGTCCGGGTGCACCGCATGCGTCAGGTTCTGGTGCACGCCCACGTCCGTCCACCACACGCGCAGCGTGTCCGGATCGGCTGACTCGAACGGCCCGCCGCCCTTGGTGGGCCTGAGCGACCACTCGGTGTCCTGCTGGCCGAGCGCCACGGTCATCATGCCCAGGCGCTGGCCGGGCTGGCCCTCGGGCTTCCACCGCCCCATGTGGTGGCTGCAAGCCACCACGCCGGGGCGGATCCCCTCGGTGAGCCAGGCCTTCACCACGAAGTAGCCTACCTCGCCCTCCACCCGCACCAGGTCTCCGGTCCGCTCGATCCCCAGCCGCGCGGCGTCGGAGGGGTGGATCCAGAGGGGGTTGGTATGCGCGATCTCGTCCAGCCACTTGCTGTTGGCGCTCCGCGTGTGGATCTGGATGGGCACGCGGAACGTGGAGATGAGCGGCATCTGCCCGGACTCGAGCTTCTCCGGATGGATGTGGCTCTTGATGTAGGTGGGGATGGCATACTCGGGCCAGCCCCACTCGTGGAGCGTGGGCGAGAAGAACTCCAGCTTCCCGCTGGGCGTGGGCCACCCCTTCACGATCTCGCCGTCCACGCGGACGCCCACTCTGCGGCGCCCGTCCGCGTCGGGATCGATCTTGGTGCCTCCCGGCGCCTTGGGGCTCGGCGGCACCGGCGCCCGCGTGTAGACACGGCCGGCCTCGTCCACGCGCACGTCGTCCAGCTCGGCGTCGGGCACGGGCTGCTCGAAGACCTTCCCCACCTTGCGCGCCACCTCGAAGGCACCGTACCGGCGCATGTACTCCAGCGGCGAGAGCCCCTCGGCGCGTGCGGCTTCCGGCAGGCCAGGAACGGAGTTCTCGAACATCCAGCGGTAGTACTCGTCCACGGTCATCTTCTCGCCGGGCCGCTCCACCGACTCGAAGAACTCCCGGATCCCCAGTGACCCGTCGGGATCGATGCGCCACGTGAGCTCGATCCAGAACTCGTTCTCCTCCCACACTTCGCCGGGGTTCACCTGGCGTGTGTCGGTGACCTCCTCGCCCAGCGTCGTGCGGGCGGTGCGGAGCACGGGCTGGCGGAAGCCGATCCACTGGCCGTCGTACTGCTCGTAGGAGACGATGTCGTGCCGCTCCGAGGAGTGCCCCATGGGCAGCACGTAGTCCGCGAAGTACGCGGTCTCGTTCCAGGTGGGCGTCATGGCCACGTGGAGCCCGATGCGCTTCGGATCCTGCAACATCCCGATCCAGCTGAACCCGTCGGGGTTCGTCCACACCGGGTTGTACACGCGCGTGAAGTAGACGTCCACGAAGGCGTCCTGCACGTGCATGAGGTGCGGCATCAGGAACGACATCTCCATGAGCGCAAGCGGATACTCCCTGGGCCAGAGCACCTCGCTCCAACGCCGGGGATGCTGGTGCGGGAGCCGGGGCGGCTTGGGGCTGAAGCGGTTCCAGGAGTTGGGGAAGGTGCCGCCCTCCGTGGCCAGCGCCCCCATGAGGGCGCCCAGGAACGTGAGCGTGCGCGCCACCTGCCAGCCGCCCAGGTTGCCCGAGCCGGCGCTCCGCCAGTTGTGGGTGGCGAGACGCGTGCCCGCGGACGCCACCAGCTCGGCCACGGCCCGGAGCTCGTCTTCCTCCAGGCCGGACTCGGCGGCGGCGTATTCGAAGGTGTACTGCGCGTACTCCTCCCGGAGCGCCTCCTCGAAGCGCTCGAAGTCGGCGTCGGGCTCTCCCTTCACCGTCTCCATGTACTCGGGCCAGTTCCACCAGCGCCGCACGTAGTCCCGGTCGTAGCGCCCCTCCTGGAGCATCCACGAGGCGATGGCCAGGAAGATGGCGGGCTCGGAGCCGGGGTACGGGCTCAGCCAGTGATCGGCGTGGGTGGCGGTGTTGGAGAGACGCGTATCCAGCACGATGAGCTTGGCGCCGTTCTTCTTCCCCTCGATGATGCGCTGGGCGTGGGGGTTGAAGTAGTGGCCGGTCTCCAGGTGGCTGCTCACCAGCAGGATGACCTTGGCGTTGGCGTGGTCCGGGCTCGGTCGGTCCATCCCCATCCACCAGTGGTAGCCCGCGCGGGCACCGCTGGAGCACACGTTGGTGTGGGAGTTGTGCCCGTCCACGCCCCACGCCGCCAGCATGCGCGTGGTGAAGCCGTCCTCGCCGGGCCGGCCCACGTGGTACATCACCTGCTC
>CAYGKI010000030.1:0-353 GCA_964350235.1 uncultured Gemmatimonadaceae bacterium
GCCTCGTGGGGGTCGGGCTCCAGGTAGCGCTGGATGAGCTTGGCCACGACCTCGTCGGCACACGAGAAGTCGAGGATGGAGACCTCGGAGAAGTCGATGAGCGAGAGCGATCGCGGACCCACGCCGTGAAGCCGGGTCTCGATGGCCATTCGAACCGCCCTTCCGGTGGGTCGCGTGACCAGCTGGGCGAAGAGGGACGTCTCGGTGTGCTGGAGCACCTGACCCACGTCGATGGCGATGGGGTCCAGCGGCAGATCGCTCATCCCTGCTCACGTGCCGGCAGCACGATCCCGATCTGGGCACCGGGAAACGGCTCCAGGTGGGCCACCATGGGCGGCGCGTCGTCCCATGGC
>CAYGKI010000030.1:363-16063 GCA_964350235.1 uncultured Gemmatimonadaceae bacterium
CGCAGGCCGCGCAGTCGGCGTGCTTCGTCCGGGGCGCCGTCCCGCTCCGCACGGTGATGGAGCCGTTCCATCGTTGGACCTGACGGCGCATCTGCTGGATTCCCTGGCCGCGACCCGAGTCGGGAAAACGGGTGAGCCCGTGCAGGAAGGCGGCCTCCAACGCGGTGGCGTCGCTCCATCGGTCCCCGTACCTGGCCGAGTGCTGACCGCCCAGAGAGCCCCGGAATCCGCGCCCGACGTCCATCACGGAGATGACCACCACGTAGCGGCCCAGGCGCTTCGCCCAGTTGTAGGCCTGAGCCGCGACCCAGCCCTCCGACTCGGAGTGCTCGAGAATGTTCTGGCACACCTCCGACAGGATCACCGAGAACTGCACCACCGCCGAAGTCGGGAACCCGAGCCTGGAAGCCAGGATCTCGCCGGCACCTCGCTGGACCCTGTCCACCACGGCATGGACGTCGGCGTTGGCGGCGATCTTGGTGATCTCCAGGAGCACGTCCGAGGCCCCCGATCCCGACCGCCGCGTGGGCCGGTCGCCCAGCTCGAAGACCTCGTCGGCCTGCTCGAAGAAGCCCATCCGGGTCAGATATCCCATGACGTCCGCGCTGTCCGGCAGCTCCAGCCGGGGGCGGCCGCCCTCACGCCTCGCGGCGACGGCGCCGGCCACCAGCAGTCCGACCATGCCGTTGGGATCCACCCAGCGCACGTGCCGCGCGTCGAAGAGCGCACGTGCCGCGGGCAGCCGCGCCACCTCGTCGAAGAATCCGTCCATCGTCTGCTGGTCCAGGGAGCCCGGGACCGAAACCACTTCCATGTTGCTCCTCGCGTTCAGGGGTGGGACAGTCGGCCGGACAGATGGCCCACGAGGCCACGCGCGCCCCGGTGGGCCACGTTGCGCCGCGCCAGCCGATTGCCCTCCGTCATGGCGGCTTCGAGAGAATCTCCCGCGAGGAGACGCGCGAAGACGGTGGCGCCCCAGACGTCACCACATCCCGTAGGGTCGCCCTGCAGCGCGAGGCCATCCAGCGGAACGTGGCCGCTGTGGGCGTGAGGCGCCCTCCGAAGTCGCGGGTCACCCCCCCATTGGAGCGGGTCGGGATGGAGATCGTCGTTCACCACGTACGCCGCGCCCCGCCCCCCCAGCGTGACCGTCAGCAGCTTCAGGTCGGGACCCATGGCCTCGGCGGCGAGGATCCAGGGATCTCCGGCGCCCCCGAGCATGGAGAACTCGTCCTCGTTCATCTGGACGGCGTCGAAACAGCGCAGCCACGCCACCCAGGCCTCCAGGGGCCGGGGGACCCTGTTCCCGGACGGGGTGATGCCCAGGAAGAGCGAGTGCAGGTCGGCCCAGGTGGGGCCGTCGTATCCCATGCTAAGGGCCCGCGCCGTCTCCAGCTCCATCTCGAAGCCGGAGATGAAGTTCACGTACAGCGCATCACAGAGCTCGGTGAACGGCGACAGCTCGGGCCAGGTCCATGGAGGAACGCCCCCGCGAAGGCGCTCCGTACGCCGGACATGGTCCTCGTACCGGAGATCCACCCGGTTGTTGGGCTCGGGGACGACGACGATCCCCCTGTCGTCCATCCGTGGAATCTCCAGCAGGAAGCGCCGCCCCTCCTCCGCCAGATCACGACCGACCTTCAGAATCGGCAGGATGCGCCACCCGTCGGGAAGCGAAGCGCTCAAGGCGGAAAGCGCGTAGGCGATGCCGCCCCACTCCTCCACCGGCTCCGAGCGACCGTCCCTGGAGAAGATCCGGTCCCAGACCAGCGTCCCGACCACACCGACGGTGCGTGCCGTGCCTCCATCGGAGATCAAGACGGACCGACCTCCTCGCACGTCCCCCGGGTCGCCCCGCCACCGGGGTGATGAGGGTCGGCCCCCGTCTCGGCGACGAAGACCCCCACCGCACCGATGACGCCGGCGGTCTCCGGGAGCTCGCCCGGCTCGATGGTGCAGGCGCGCACGGCCCAGTCGAAGGCTCGGCGACGGACTTCGCCGCGAAGGGGGACCAGCAGGTGGTCGCCGGCGCGGGTGACGCCCCCCACCAGGACCACGCGCTCGGGGTTCAGGACGTTGACCAGGTTGGCGATGCCGGCGGCCAGGAACTTGGCGGTCTCCACGAGCACTTCCCGGGCGTACGGATCCCCGCCCACCAGCGCCTCGTACACCGTCAGGGCGGTGATGCGAGAAAGGTCGCCGTCCACCAGGTCCGGGATGGAAGACCTGTAGCCCACCTCCAGCCCTTCCCTCGCCCGGGCGGCGATGTTCGGGCCGGACGCGTACGCCTCCAGACAGCCGTAGTTGCCGCAGGCGCAGCGACGGCCATGGAGGTCGATGGTCATGTGGCCGACTTCGCCGGCGGAGCCCGAGGCTCCCCTGACCAGACGTCCGTCGAGCACCACCCCACCCCCGATCCCCGTCCCCAGGGTGAGCCCCACGAGACTCCTGGCGCCCCGTCCCGCGCCCATCCACCACTCGCCGTAGGTGGCGCAGTTCGCGTCGTTGTCCAACGTGGCGGGGAGCCCCAGGGCCTGGGAGATCCGGTCACGCACCGGGTACCCGTCCCATCCGAGATTCGGGGTCTCCACCACGACTCCGGCGTCCAGGTCCAGAGGTCCCGGACAGCCGATGCCCACGCCGATCACGTCGTCTCTCGAGCCCCCGTGTGTCTCGAGGGTCTCGCGAATGGCCTCCTCCGCCATGCGGCGGATGTCCGCCACCGCCGCGTCGGCCCCGCGCTCGGGCTGGGTCGCCCGCGAGCGGAGTCCGTACGCCGGACCTCCTGTGACCGGCACCAGCCCTACCACCAGGTTCGTCCCGCCGATATCCACGCCCACGACCCAGCGACGGCTCAAGGCGCGGTCTCCGTCAGCGCCCGTTGGGTGGCGGCGCGGACCTGGTCGACGGAGATGAGCTTCATGCACTCCTCGTGGGCCTCCGCGAGAAGGGTCCCGGCCCCCTTCCTGCGACAGTGGTTGCGATAGCAGGGCTTGCAGGGGAGGTCGGGGCCGGTGACCCCGAAGTCCGGGGCCCCGGTCTGCCTCACCTCGTCCGGGTCGGACGAGCCCCACAAGCTCACGGTAGGAGTCCCCACGGATCCGGCAAGATGCATGGGGCCGGTGTCGTTGGTCACGAGCACGTCGAGCACGGCGAGCACCGCGGCCAGATCGTCGATCCCGGTGCGCCCCCCCAGGTCCAGCACGCCGGGCGCCGCGGCGGCGACCTCCGCGGTCAGGGCCGCCTCCCCCGGTCCGCCGAGCACCACCACGCGGTCCCCCTGCTCCGTCCGGGCCCGCGCCAGCTCCACGAAGCCTCTGGCGGGCCACCGGCGCGCGGGGGCGTTGGCCCCTGGAAACAGTCCCACCAGCCGGCGCTCGTCCCCGCGGAGCTCCTCCCGCCACCGCGCCAACAGCTCGGCGGGCACCTGGAGGCGGTGCGACCGGGGCTGCCGGTCCACGCGCTGGCCCAGGAGCAGTCGGTACTGGTTGATGCGATGGAGGGGCCGAAGCTCCGCCGGGTCGATCCGGTCCCGAAGAAGCAGGCTCCTGCCGTCGGTGGAGGTACCCCGCAGGTGGGAGACGCCACCCCACCGCATCATCCAGGCGGCGGAGAACGACGGAGTCATGAGCGTCGCCGACCCGAAGCGCCCTCGCCGGAGGGTCCCCACCGCCGCTCGCCACCCCTCGAAGCCCCGCTCGAAGGGGATGACCCGCTCGTCTTCGAGGGCCATGCGGAGGATGGGCGCGAGCCCGCGCAACACCAGGACGGGGTCGGACTCGGCCACCAGCGCCGGGAGCGCCAGAACCACGTCGCCCAGGTGGTTCGGAGCGCGTATGATCCGCGCCGCGCGCCCCGAAGAGCCGGTCACCTCAATCCGACCCCAGGTTCAGCACGGCCAGGAACGCCTCCTGGGGAATGTCCACCGAGCCCACGGCCTTCATGCGCTTCTTCCCTTCCTTCTGCTTCTCCAGGAGCTTCCGCTTCCGGCTCACGTCGCCGCCGTAGCACTTGGCGGTGACGTTCTTGCGGAGGGCCTTCACGTTGCTCCGCGCCACCACGTTGTTGCCGATGGTGGCCTGCAGCGCCACCTGGAACTGCTGCCTGGGAATGAGGTCCTTCAGGCGGCTCACCAGATCCCGACCGTACTCGAAGGCCTTGTCCTCGTGGATGATGACGCTGAACGCGTCCACCGGGTCGCCGTTCACCAGGATGTCCAGGCGCACCAGGTCGTCCTCGCGGTACTCGAGGAACTCGTAATCCAGCGCGGCATATCCGCGGGTCCCGCTCTTCAGGCGATCGTAGAAGTCCAGGACGATCTCCGAGAGGGGCAGCTCGAAGTCGATCTCCACACGCTGGGTGTCCAGGTAGTGCATCCCCTTGAACACGCCCCGCCGCTCGTGGCAGAGCTTCTGGACGTTCCCGATGTACTCCGAAGGACAGAGGATGCGCGCCCGGACGATGGGCTCGGCGATGCTCTCGATCTTGCCCGGAGGCGGCAGCATGGTCGGGCTCTCGATCTCCAGCTCCCGACCGTCCGTCAGGTGGACGTGGTACGCCACGTTGGGGACGGTGGTGATGAGGTCGACACCGAACTCGCGCTCGAGCCGCTCCTGGATGATCTCCATGTGCAGGAGGCCCAGGAAGCCGCATCGGAAGCCGAAGCCCAGGGCGGCGGAGGTCTCGGGCTCGTACTGGAGGCTGGCGTCGTTGAGCTTGAGCTTCTCCAGCGCGTCCCGGAGCTCCTCGTAGTCGTCGGAGTCCGTGGGATACAGGCCGGCGAAGACCATGGGACGGGCTTCCTGGTAGCCGGGCAGGAGCTGCTTCGCCCGGTTCTCCGCGTCCAGGATGGTGTCCCCCACCTTCGTATCCCCCACCTCCTTGATGGCGGCCACCACGTACCCCACCTCGCCCGGGCCCAGGCTCTTCGCCTGCACCCGACCGAGCTTCATGTGGCCCACCTCCGTGACCTCGTACTTCGCCTCGGCGTTCCCGAAGGCGATACGCATCCCCGGAGCCAGCTTGCCGTCCACGACCCGCACCGAAGGGACGGCGCCCAGGTACTTGTCGTAGTAGGAGTCGAAGATGAGGGCGCGAAGAGGGGCTTCGGGATCGCCTTCCGGAGGCGGAACGCGTGCGACGACGGCCTCGAGGATCTCCGGGATACCGACCCCCTCCTTGGCGCTGGCGAGAAGGACCGTGTCCGGGTCGATGCCCAGCAGGTCCGCGATCTCGTCGCGGCGCCGCTCCGGCTCGGCGCCCGGGAGGTCGATCTTGTTGATGACCGGGATGATCTCAAGGTCGGCCTCGAGGGCGAGGAACAAGTTGGAGAGGGTCTGGGCCTGCACGCCCTGCGTGGCGTCCACCACCAGAATCGCCCCTTCGCACGCCGCCAGGGACCGGGACACCTCGTACGTGAAGTCCACGTGGCCCGGCGTGTCGATGAGGTTCAGCTGGTAGGTCTGGCCGTCCTCCGCCTCGTAGGACATCCGCACGGCGTGGAGCTTGATGGTGATCCCCCGCTCCCGCTCCAGCTCGTTGTCGTCGAGGACCTGCTCGCGCATACGCCGCTGGTCGAGCGTCTGCGTTCCTTCCAGGAGACGGTCGGCCAACGTCGACTTGCCGTGGTCGATGTGGGCGACGATGCAGAAGTTCCGGATGTTCGCAATTTGCACGGACGGAGGTGCCGAATGAGGGAACGGGAGAGGCGGGAAAGCTAACCTGCCCGGTGGGCGCCTCGAAGCCCCGGACTCCGGGCAGCCACCCACCTCCTCGGGTAGAGGACGCCGCAGGCCGGCGCCCCTAACTGTCTGCAATATAGACAGTTGTTGGTGTCCGCACGCGAGGGCCCCGCTCCATCCTACGTCGTGTGGCCCGGACCTCGTCCGGCGATCCTCTCCGCCCCCCGAGGCCACCCCGGGTCGGTATCGGTATGCCCCTTGCTCCTCGTGGGGTGCGCCCATCGGCTGCGAGCCCGGGCCGTATCCCGTCGCGGCGTCCCGTCAGGACCCGGCGACCCAACCTACCCGAGACGTTGACGGAGTCACATATGAATCCTCCGCGTGCGCTATTCGCGGCGGCAGCGGCGGCCATGGCGCTCACCGCCTGCGACGTTCCCACCGAGCCTCCCATGTTCGAGCCGCGCTGGGTCATTCCCGCCGACGGGACGTCGCTGGCGCTGGACGAGCTTCTGCCGGCAGGCGTCACCGAGGCCGGAAACGCCTTCGATATCTCCGTGAACCCCGTCTCGGCGTTCGAGACCCTGGGCGACCTGTGCGGCACCGCCTGCCAGGTCCTGAACGGCTTCACGGCTCCTGTGCCGGACTTCACGGGCTCGTTCCAGTCGACGCAGAGCCTTCCCGGCGACGTGGAGTCGGCGGAGATCAGCGGAGGGACCATCGACCTGACCATCACCAACGGCTTCTCGTTCGACCCTCTGGAGAACGCTGGATCCACGGTGACCATCAGCATCGCCGACGACCTCACGGGTACGGTTCTGGGTGAGCTCGTCCTGGACGACACCGATGCTCTGGTCCCAGGCGTGACCGTCACGGAGACCATCGACTTCCAGCCCGGCTCCGTCACCGGCCCCCTGAGGGCCACCACCAGCGTCGACGTGGTGGGCGGCCAGACGGCCCTCATCGACGTCACCGACGCCATCGACGTCACGGCCACCATCCAGTCTCTGCTGGTGGCGTCCGTCACCGTGGACGTGGGAAGCCGGAACGTGTCCATCGAGGCTCGTGAGCTGGAGTTCGAGGACGTCCCCGAGGACGTCGTCGACCGCATCCAATCCGGCGCCGTCGTCCTGGAGATCGACAACCCGTTCGCCGTCACCTTCGACGGCACGCTCCAGATCGGAACTACGTCCAAGCCCTTCTCCATCTCCGGGGACGGCGCGTCCACCGTGACCATCGAGTACACGGGCGCGGAGCTGCGCTCGTTCTTCGACGAGGCCGGCGTGTCGCTCTCCGGCACGGGTGTCGCCAACGGCACGTCGGTGGTCATCGAGCCCGGCCAGGAAATCCTGTTCGAGGCGACCCTGGACTTCACCCTGCTCATCGGCTGAGGAATCGACCCATGACGAACCAGAACACCTTCCGGGTGATGACGGCGGCGGTCCTGTTCTTCGCCGCCCTGACCTCGGGTCCGAAAGCCGCGAGCGGTCAGCTCGCCCACGCCAGCGCGTCGACGCTGGCCCTCTCCGGAGCCCACACGGCGTCGGTCCGCGGATTCGGCGCCATCAGCGTGAATCCCGCGGGTCTCGGCATGCCGGGCTCCGGGTTCAGCCTCGCCATTCTCCCGGTGCAGGCCCGGGCCGGGTTCGGCCCGGTGACGCTCTCCGACCTCTACGACTACGAGGGCCGGGTGGTCCCGAGCTCGGTGGCGGAGGAGTGGGTCACCCGCATCGAGGAAGCGGGTGGGCAGTCCGCGCTGGTGGGAGCCGACGTCTCCGGTCTCGCCCTCACCTTCGGCAACTTCGGCATCCAGATCTCCACCACGGCGTCCAGCGACCTGGTGCTCCCCGCCGGGGTCGCCGAAGGCATCATGTTCGGAAACGCCGGCCGGACCGGCGAGCCCGAGGACCTGGACCTATCCGGCCTCGGCGTGAACGCCTTCGGGAGCAGCACCGCCGGCCTGAGCTACGCATTCCCCGTGGGACCCGCCGTCTTCGGCGTGACGGGCAAGTACACCGTGGGGCACGCGGTGGGTATCGCCCGGGCCAACTCTGGCGCGGTATCCACCGATCCCATCCGCATCACCCTGGAGAGCCCCGCCGTCGCGCCGTGCGACGACGAGCTCCTCGGCTCCTGCACCGATCGCATGGGCAACATGGGTAGCGGGTTCGGTGCCGACGTGGGCTTCATGATGGAGTTCCCCATGATCACCGTGGGCGCCTCGATCATCGATCTGTTCAACACGTTCGCGTGGGACCTCGAGGCACTCTCGTACCACCCCGGAACGGCGCTCATCGAGGAAGGAAACGCGGAGTCGGACTTCGACGAGGCTCCCTTCGCCGACGCGCCGGCGGACATCCGCGCCATCGTGGAGGACTACACCTTCCGCCCTACGCTCCGCGTGGGCGCGGCCCTGGACCTTCCCTCCGAGCTCACCGTCTCCGGTGACATCCACCACCGCGTCAGCGAGGAAGGCATCGCCCTGGGACCCCGCTCCCACGTCGGGGTCGGTGCCGAGTGGCGTGGGCTGCGCCTCATCCATCTCCGCGGCGGGGCGGCTTTGGTCTCGGGAGGCACGCAGTACAGCGGAGGTCTGTCCCTGGTCCTGGGTCCGGTGAACCTGTCCGTGGCCGGGGCGGCGCGGCAGGGCGACACCGAGGGTGTCCTCGGCCAGTTCACGCTGTCGTTCGGCAACCGCTGACGCCGAACGCGGGACGGGAGGCCGTGATCCGGCCTCCAGGATGGACGACCGAGGGCCGGAGCACGAATCGTGCTTCGGCCCTCGGCGCGTCCGGGGACCTGCGGGAGGCCGCTACCCGACGCCTCCAGGGCCCGGCCTGGTCCCTGGACGCGTGGGTCTGGTGCCTGGTCCTGGCGAAGAGGCCGGCCTGCCGCGGTCCGCTGCCGGGCTCGTCCGTCCCGAGCCACCGGAAGGGCGTGCCCTCGCACCGGATGCGCCCGAGGACCCGGGCGTGCTCCGGCGGGTCGACGGAGGTGTCACCGCGGGCCTCCGGGACGAGGGGCTCGCGCCTGCGTCACGCGACCCCGGCCGGGGCGAGCGCGCGTCGCCGGACGCCGGGACCCGACGATCGGGAGGCGCGCGGCGCGTGGCCGGAGCACGGGAAGCAGGAGGGGCGGCACCCCGGGTGGAAGGCACCGTCCGGTCGGGACGCGCGCGCGCTGGACCGGCGCTCCCCCGGCCCCGCCCGTCACCGGCGGCGTCGCCGGACGGACGGACGGCTCCCGTGGATCCAGACCGAACGCCCGACGACGTCCCCCCTCGGGTGACCGCGGGACGCGGGGAAGAAGACGCCCGCGGAGGCGCGCCCGCGCTGCCGGTCCGCGCCGCCGATCCGCGGTCGGCCCGGCGCGGGGGCGTGGGGGTGGGCGATTCCTTGAACGCGACCTGCGCGGGCGGAGCCGAGCGAACCCGGACGATGGGCGCCCAGGCTTTGGCCGACCGACGAGCCGTCACCTCGTAACGCGGCCGGTCGGGGATGGGCATGGGGTAGATCACCCGCGTTCCGGCATACCGGTACACCGGATAGTAGTACGGGTCGTCGTACACCACGACGCGATACGAAGAGCACATGGCGTCGTACGGATTCCATTCGTCGAAGCTCTGGTACGTGTGGCAGTCGTAGCAGAGGAACCGGGGATAGCTCCGGGGCTCGTCCACGTGGTAGCTCACGAAGTCCAGGGCATAGCCCACGTCGCGCCAGTCGGGAAGGATGGCCGCGATGAAGTCGTCCATGGCCACGTAGGGATCGTCGTAGACCGTGGACGCCACGGCGGACAGGTCCCATCCGAACTCGGGGTGGAATCGGAAGCGGGAGAAATCCAGAGGGACCGGCGAAGCGACGAGGAACATGTAGCCCATGCCCGGGTCGTCGGTCACCGTCCAATAGGGAGAGGTGGCCAGACGGAGCTCCTCGTCGCGACCGCCGGGGCGCAGGCCGTCGTCCCAGGGATCCACGGGGGACAGGAGGGCCACACGGCCATCCGTGTCGATGCGGAACACGGCGACGTAGGCGTCATGGGACGTCCGGTACTGGATCCGGACCTGCTCGCCCCGCCTGACCAGCGGCTCGTCCTCCCATCCCACCCACAGGCGCGCCTCCAGGGGTGCGCCGGATCCGACCTGTGACTCCACGCGGCCTACCGGGGCCAACAGGGACCCCGCGACGAGGATCGTGAGCAGCGTGCGATTTCCCATATCTACCTCCGGCCGGACCTGGTACGACAAGGAAGTCTACACGATTGGCGCCTCGAAGGTCGCTCGCCCTTCCGACGACGACGCTCCCGCGGAGCGCGCTCCCGTTGAGCGACCTCCGCTTCCCGGGTAGCTTCAGGCCCTCCGATGGATACTGCCCCGAACCGCGCCAGGCACGGCGCACGGCTCGATCTCCTGGATCCCGCGGCCCTTTCCAAGCTCGGTGGGGTCGAGTTTGTGGCGCGCAACGTGGTGGAAGGCTTCCTCATGGGCCTCCACCGGTCACCACACCGGGGGTTCTCGGCCGAGTTCGCCGAGCTCCGCCAGTACCAGGCGGGGGACGACCTCCGGTACATCGACTGGAGGATGTACGGCCGCTCCGACCGCTTCTACGTCAAGCAGTTCGAGGAGGAGACCAACCTTCGGGCCTATCTCCTCCTGGACGTCAGCGAGTCCATGGGATGGAGCTCCCGGCCCGGGGAGCTGCCCGAGAAGCTCTGGTACGCCAAGCACCTGGCCGCCTCCCTCGCGCTGATCCTGCTTCGGCAGGGCGACGGCGTGGGACTCACCGCCTTCCACGACCACGTCGTCGCACGCGTCGCGCCCCGTGGCGGCCAGCGTCAGTGGAAGGAGCTGGCCCGCACGCTCCAGGAGTTGGACGCCGTGGGGCAGACCTCCGCCGAGGGAGCCCTGAGGGAGATGGCCGTTCGACTCAGGCGGCGGGGGCTCGTGGTCCTCCTTTCCGACATGCTGGTGGCGCGTGAGGAGACCCTCACCGCCTTGAAGTTCCTCCGCCACCACGGGCACGAGGTTCTCGTCCTCCATCTGCTGGACCCGGGGGAACGCGAGCTTCCCTCGGCTGCGGACGTGCGCTTCTTCGACCCCGAGAGCGGCAGGGAGCTTCTGGTGAGCGTGGCGGACGTACGGAACGAGTATCGCGAGGCCGTGGATCAGGCGCTCATGGAGTGGCGGCGGGCGCTCAAGCCCCAGGGCATCGACTACGAGGTGGTGCAGACGGACCGTCCCCTGGGGGTGGCTCTCCGGGCCTACCTCCGGAAGCGCGAGCGCCTGGGCTAGACGGACCCGGCATGAGCTTCCTCAACCCCTGGTTCCTGCTCGCCACCGCCGCCGTGGCGGTTCCCGTGTTCCTCCATCTCTTCCAGCGGAGGAAGAGCGTCCGGCTGAGCTTCCCGGCCCTCCGGTACCTCGAGCGCATGGAGCGGGAGCACGCCCACGAGATCCGGTTTCGCCAGCTCCTCCTCCTGATGCTGCGGATCGCCGCGCTGGTCCTCCTGGTCCTCGCCGCCGCCCGTCCGCTGATCCCCGGCCCCGGCTCGACCCACCCGGCCACCGCGGTGGCCCTGGTGCTGGACAACTCCATGAGCAGCGGCCTGGTGGACGGCGACGTAAGGGTCCTGGATCGCCTGAAGGAGGTGGCGCAGGAGGCCCTCGACGCCGCCGGCCCGGAGGACCGCTTCTGGGTCGTCCGAGCGGGCGCGCCCTGGGAGCCGGCCATCCCGTCGGGGCGTGAGGAAGCTCGCGCCCTGGTGGAGGAGACCCGGGTCTCGGCCGCGCGCGGGGATCTCACCTCCGCCCTTCGGCGTGCCTCGGAGCTGGTGGGCACCTCGGAGCTGGAGGGTCGGGAGATCCACCTGGTCAGCGACCTGCAGGCCTCTGCGTTCGACCCGACCACGCCCGCCGTCGCGGGCCGGATTCCCGTGGTGGTGTGGCGCCCGGAAATGGAGACACCGGGGAACCGGGCGCTGGTGGAGTTGCTGGTGGGCAACGGACTGGCTCCGATCCTGGGGCAGCCGGCGGAGCTGAGCGTACGGGTCTCGGAGGATGGTCCGGACGCGGCCTCGGTGGGGATCCGGGCGCTCATGGACGGACGGATCCGGGCCGCCACCAGCGTCCCCCCGGGCGCCGTGGCCACCCTGCCCCTCCCCGCCAGCGAGGCCGGATGGGTGGTCGGATCGGTGGAGGCGGACCCGGACGCGTTGAGCCTGGACGACCGCCGCTTCTTCGCGTTCCAGGTTCGTGCCCCCCCCACCGTCGAGGTGGTGGGCGCCCCCGGCCGATTCGTGGAGGACGCCCTGGCCGTGCTGGACCAGGCGAGCCGGTTGCGACTGGCCAACGCCCCCGCCGCGCCGGCGTTGCGCGTCAGCGTGGGGGGCGCCGGCCTCCAGGACGCGGGCGCGCCGGCCTCCGTGATGGTGGTTCCCCCTCCGGACGTGACGCGCCTCCCCGCCCTGAACGTCCGCCTTCAGACCGCCGGGGTCCCCTGGCGGTACGAGGCGCCTCGCACGTCGGGAACGGCCACCATGGGGGGCGATGATGTCCCACCGGGCCTGGACGGCGTGGACGTGACGGCCTGGCTGGTCCTCTCGCCGACCGGGACGCCCGCCGCTCCCAGCCGAATCAGGGCCGAAGTGGCCGGCGACCCCTGGGCCGTGGAGACCGCCACCGCGAATGGCGTTCCCGTCCTCCTCCTGGCCTCCCCCCTCGACGCTTCCACCTCCCTGCCCGTTTCCGCGGGCCTGGTCCGGTTCCTGGACTGGGTGGCCAGCGGCTGGACGGGCCCGGGAGGGTCGGGAGGCGAGCACGTGGCCGGAGCGCCGCTTCCGGCACCCGGAGGCGCGACGCACGTGGTCGATCCGGCGGGAGATACCGCGCGCATCGACGGCTCGCGGATGGTCACGGCGACGGGCGCTGTGGGCCTGTACCGGTTCCTGGCCGCCGACTCCACCGTCGCATGGGTGGCCGTCAACCCGGCGGCCAGCGAGTCCGACCTGACCCCCCTGTCCGAGGCCGCGCTCCGTCGCGCAGTGGGAGACGACGTCACGGTGGCGGCGTCCGCGGAGGCTTGGCGGGCGTCCATATTCACCCGGCGCACGGGCCCCGAGATCTGGTGGCCGCTCGTCCTCCTGGCCGCCGCCCTCCTTCTCGTCGAATCCCGGTTGGCGGCCGCCGGTCACCGGCCCGACAGCTCCCCGCCCCGCTCCGAACCCGCGCAGGCCCATGGCGCTCCCTGACCCCATCCTCGCCGCCCTCGAAGGGTGCCCCGCCCTCGGCGCGTTGGCCGCCAACCTTCCCCGTCCGGGTGCCGAGCACGTCGTCGGCGGCGTGAGGGGATCGCTGGCCCCGGCCGTCGTGGGCGCGCTGCATCGCGCACACCCGGAGCGAATCTTCGTGTTCATCGCCGAGGATCCCCAGGCGGCGGCCGCCGCCGAGGCGGACCTGGACGTCCTCCTCGGGGACGAGCGGGCGGCGCACCTCTTTCCGCAGAAGGAAGCCCTCCCGTACGAGGAGAACGAGCCGCACCTGGAGATCGGAGGCCTGCGGGTCGAAGCCGTGGAGGCGGTCTTCTCCGGACGGGCCCAAATCCTGGTGACCACCCCGCGCGGCCTCCAGGAGCGCATTCCCGTGCCGGCGGACCTGGCCCACATGCGCCGCACGCTCCGCACGGGGGAGGAGATCCACCTCGGCGCCTTCCTGGAGGAGTTGGAGGGGTGGGGCTTCGATCGCGTGCCCCTGGTGGAGGAGGTCGGGCAGTTCGCTGTCCGCGGGGGTATTCTCGATGTCTTCTCCGTGGCCGCCGGCGAGCCGGTCCGCGTGGAGCTCTGGGGCGACGAGATCGCCTCCATCCGGACGTTCGACATCCTGGACCAGCGCTCCACGGGATCCCTGACGGAAACCCACGTGCTTCCGGTGGACTTCCGACGCTCCGCCGACGACGCATCGCAAGTGACCCGGTCCCTGCTCGAGCTGCTTCCGCCCGACGCCATCCTCACCCGGGGCGGTGACTGGACCGTCTCGGAAGAGGCCGAGCGCACCTGGGGGCGCGCCGTCACCCTCCACGACGACCTGGTTCACTCCGGGGCCACCCCGCTGCCCCCCGAGGCGCTCTTCGTGCCGCCCGAGGACATGGTGCGCCTCGTCGACGCCATGCCTCGTCTCATCCTCAGCGAGGGAGCGGAGGGCCTGCACGTCGTGGCGTCGGCCCCGCCCCCCGTCATCGACAGGGACGTCGGCCGGCTGGAGGCGTATCTCGTGGATGGGGCGCGGGAGGGCGTGGAGACGCTCTTGCTCTGCGACAACGAGGGCCAGCTGCAACGCCTGGAGGAGATCCTCGGCGGCATCTCCAGGATTCCCTCCGGGACGCGACTCGCCCTGGGCTCCCTGCAGACCGGCTTCGAGCTCCGCTGCTCGAGCCCCGTCCTGCGGATCCTCAACGACCACGAGATCTTCCGTCGCCCCCGCCGGGTGCGCCGGAGCAAGAGATTCCGCGGGGCCGTGGCCCTGGAGAGCCTCGCCCAGCTCACGCCGGGCGACCACGTGGTGCACATGGACCACGGCATCGGGAAGTTCGTGGGCCTGGAGCACATCGAGATCGGAGGAGAGGAGCTCGAGGTGCTGGCCATCGAGTACGCCGGAGGAGAGGTCCTCCGGCTCCCGGTGTATCGGCTCGATCTCATCGAGCGATGGGTGGGGGCCAGCGAGGAGGCCCGCCCGACAGCGCTCCATCGCATCGGAGGCAAGCGATGGAAAGCGCTTCGCAAGAAGACCGAGCAGGTCATCGAGGAGATGACGGCCGAGCTCCTGGAGCTCTATGCCCTCCGGGAGGACGCCTCGGGCTACGCGTTCGCCCCCGACAGCCGGTGGCAGATGGAGATGGAGTCGTCGTTCCTCTACGAGGACACGCCGGATCAGCGGCAGGCTGCGGAAGACGTGAAGCGTGACATGGAGTCCCGTAAGCCCATGGATCGTCTGGTCTGCGGCGACGTCGGCTACGGGAAGACGGAGGTCGCCATCCGCGCCGCGTTCAAGGCGGTGCAGGACAACAAGCAAGTAGCGGTGCTGGCCCCCACCACCATCCTCGCCGAGCAGCACCGTCACACCTTCGAGGAGCGCCTCGCCGACTATCCGGTTCGGGTGGGCTCCCTGAGCAGGTTTCGGACCGCGGCGGAGCAGCGAGAGCTCCTTACGGGCGTGGCCGACGGGTCCGTGGACATCGTCATCGGCACTCACAGGCTCCTCTCCCAGGATGTGGTCTTCCGCGACCTGGGCCTCCTCATCGTGGACGAGGAGCAGCGCTTCGGGGTGAAGCACAAGGAACGGCTCAAGAAGCTCCGGGCCTCCATCGACGTGCTCACCCTCACCGCGACGCCCATCCCGCGCACCCTGTACCTGTCCCTGTCGGGAATCCGGGACCTTTCGCTCATCCGGACCCCGCCCCGGGACCGCATGCCCATCTACACGCACGTCATCCCCTGGTCCGACCAGCTCATCGCCGAGGCGCTGCACAGGGAGCTCGACCGCGGGGGCCAGGCGTTCTTCCTCCACAACCGCGTGGAGACCATCTACACCGTCGCGGAGGAGATCCGTGGCCTCGTGCCCGAGGTGGAGGTGGGTGTCGCCCACGGGCAGATGGCGGGCGGGGAGCTGGACGAGGTCATGCGCGCGTTCGTCGACGGTGAGCTCGATGTCCTGGTATGCTCTTCCATCATCGAGAACGGCCTTGACGTCCCCAACGCCAACACGCTCATCGTCGATGGCGCCGACCGCTTCGGACTGTCGCAGCTGTACCAGATCCGGGGACGCGTGGGCCGATCCGATCGCCGGGCCTACTGTTACCTTCTGGTCCCGAATCAGGTCACCGAGGACGCCGAGCGCCGTCTCCGGGTCCTGGAGCACTATACCGAGCTGGGTTCGGGATACTCGGTGGCCCTGAGAGATCTGGAGCTCCGTGGCGCCGGGAATCTCCTCGGCGCCGACCAGTCGGGATTCGCGAACCAGATCGGGATGGACG
>CAYGKI010000031.1:0-15761 GCA_964350235.1 uncultured Gemmatimonadaceae bacterium
TTGTCCACCTTGTAGACCGCGGACGCCGCGGACGCCTCGGGATCACCCACGGCCGCCCGGCTCACGTATCCGGCAGCCTTCAGGTAGCCCTCCATGAGCGTCGCCGAGAGCATCTGGACATCGGCGATGTTGTCGAAGCTCTCGCTGATGGTCTCGGTGGGGAGGAATGCCGAGGCGTCCACCCTGAGCCCGAACAGCTCGCGGATGGAGGCTTCGTAATCGGCCCGAGTCAGGCGCTGGAAGGTCCTGCGGCCCGGGTTGGGGCTCTCCTCGGCGAGCTCGTCGAGGGTGTTTTCCAGCGTGGTGACGAGGAGGGTGAGCGAGTCCTCGGGAGGACGGCGGGCGCCCGTCGGCGGCATCATGCCGGCTCGGAGCTTGTGGATGACCCGCTCCGCCACTTCCGCGCTTTCCTGGGGAGCCGCGACGTCGAAACCTTCCAGGGAGAGGTTCCCCGTGAGGCGCCGCTCGCTGTGGCACCGGACGCAGTATTGGTCGACGACCTCGTTCAGCGCCTGGGTGGCCTCGGCGTCAGGGGCGCCGACGTCGTGTGCCACCGCCAGGGGTTGTTGTCGATCCGCGACGTCCGGTCGCGACTCCACGGCCACGCCCAACATGAGCAGGCCGGCAACGAGCATGGTTGGTGCAGCAGCGTTCATGCCTTCCTCGGATGACGCGGAAAAAGACTCGAGACTCCACAAATACACACACGCGGGGGCGTCGAAACGCTGAGAGACCGCCGTACCCTCGAGTACGGCGTCCGCGCGCGTTCCTCAAGGATACGGCGGCCCGTCCCCCCGCGCCACCGGAAATCCAGGGGCGAGCGGCGCCCCTGGCGCCGGTAGCGACCCGCGGACCTCGCTCCTCAGGGAACCCGGAAGGTCACCGTATCCACGACCCAGGGCTGAAGCGGAAAGTGGGCCCCGTCGGCCACCACGGCGATGATGCGATGCTCACCGGGCGCCACGTTCTGGAACGTGTAGGTCGCCGAGCCATCCCCCATGTGGATGATGCTCCCCTCCACCGAGGGCACGGGCACGTCGGCGGGCGTGAGGTCGGCGTCCAGGTACAGATGGTGGTGGCCGGTGCCCTCGGTCATGTCGCCCGCTTCCACGATGGGGAAGCCGGAGACCTCGAGCCGGACCGTCACGGCGGGGCCATCCACCTCGGCGCCCTCCGCGGGCTCGACGATGGTGACCGTGCCGATGGGCTCTTCCGCCGCGGTGGACATCCCTTCGGAGGGCATGGCATCGGTATCGGCACCTTCACCACCACAAGCGGCGAGGGAGAGCGCGAGCGCGAGAGAAACTCCAAGGGCGTGCTTCATGGCTTCCTTCTGTGAGGTTCTGAGGTTCGGAGCCGGCCTCCCGGACTTCTCCGGGCGGCTCGACGACTGCGTGCGGGCTCAATCAATATTAATGCGATCGCGGCGGCCTTCATCCATCCGGGCCCACCGGTGGGTCGCCCGCCCGGCAATACGGTGGCATCGGTGAGCATCGTCACGGCCAAGCCGCGCCGGCCCCACGCGGCGGCGGACGAGCGTCGCCTCACAGGAAGCGGCCTTCCATGGCGGGTCCGCGCTCGGGATGAGCCGCCCACAGCCTCGTCTCCTCGTCGGCGGAACCGGATCGGGGCGCCACCAGCTCGATGGTTTCGCCCTGAAAGACGGGCGCCAGCGCACGGTACTCGAAGCTCCGGAGTGGCGCACCGCGGAGGCGCCTCGCCGCCCTCATGAGCAGAAGAGCCAGGAGGGGCCCGTGAACCACCAGGCCGGGATAGCCTTCGGTGCTGGTCGCGTAAGGTCGGTCGTAGTGGATGCGGTGTCCGTTGAACGTCAAGGCGGAGAAGCGGAACAGGGTCACCTCGTCGGCCACGAAGCGGTCGAGGGTCGCCGCGCCCTCCGGCCTCACCCACGGCTCGGGCCCCTTCCCCCCCGATCCTGGGGTCCCCCCCCGGTAGACGATGTCCTGCTCTTCCTCCACGACGATTCCTTCCGGGCCCGAGATCTCGTGTCGGACGGTGACGAACACCAGCGGGCCCGCTCGACCCTCCTTGGGGACGACCCGCTCCACGCTGGACCTTCGCACGGCCGCATCTCCCAAAGCCAGCCCGCCGTGGAAGCGGAGGCGCCCACCCGCCCACATGCGACGCGGCAGCGGCACGTCGGGGAGGAAGTCGCCACGGGCCTCGTGCCCGTCCGGCCCGAGGCGGGAAGCCGGCACGGGGTCGTGGAAGTAGAGCCAGTGCCACCCCTCCGGCAGCGGAACGCCCGCTCCGTAGGGGCCAGGGTCGTCGTCGAGGGTCGCGGCGAAGGCACGAGCGGGCCACGGCGCCATGGACTCCTCCCTCACCCGGACCCTGCCCACCCAGGCGTCGTAGGACCTCTTAAGGGCCTCCCCATCCGGCCTGTGCGCAGCTCCGCCCATCAGAACGACCGCGGCATGCCCAGAACGTGCTGGGCGACGTGGGCGAGCACCAGGTTGTTGGCCACCGGCGCCACCAGGTACAGGCGCGCTTCCCTGAACTTCCGCTCGACCCCGTACTCCTCGGCCATGCCGTAGCCGCCGAAGGTGTCCATGGCCGCGTTGGCCGCCTCCCACGCGGCCTCCGAAGCCAGGTATTTGCTCATGTTCGCCTCGGCCCCGCACGGCTCACCCGCGTCGTACAGCGCTACCGCGCGGTCCCTCAGCGCCGCGGCCCCCATGGTTCGGATGTACGCCCCGGATATGGGGAACTGGATCCCCTGGTTCTGACCGATGGGCCTGCCGAACACTTCGCGCTCCGACGCGTAGGCGCTGGCCCGATCCACGAAGAAGAGCGCGTCGCCGATGGACTCGGAAGCCAGGAGGAGACGCTCCGCGTTCATTCCGCTGAGGATGTAGCGGAATCCCTTCCCCTCCTCGCCGAGGAGGTTCTCCGCCGGGACCTCGAGCTCGTCGAAGAAGACCTCGTTGGTCTCGTGGTTGATCATGGTGTCCACGGGCACGACCCGGAGGGCGTCCCCGGCATCCCGCAGATCCACCACGAAGACGCTCAAACCGTCCGTACGCTTCGCCACCTGGTCGGCGGGCGTCGTACGGGCCAGCAGGATCATGAGGTCCGAGTGCTGCACACGGGAGATGAAGATCTTCTGACCGCGCACCACGTACCGGTCACCCTTTCGCTCGGCGAAGGTCTTGATCCGCGTGGTGTCCGAGCCAGCGTCCGGCTCGGTGACGGCGAACGCCTGCAGCCGCAGCGCTCCCGAGGCGATTCCCGGGAGCCACCGCTCCTTCTGTTCGTCGGAGCCGTGGCGCAGGAGGGTGCCCATGGTGTACATCTGCGCGTGACATGCGGCGCCGTTGGCCCCGGAACGGTTGATCTCCTCCAGGATGGCCGCGGCCTCCCGCATGCCCAGACCCGCCCCTCCGTACGATTCGGGAATGAGGCTGGACAGATATCCGGCCTGGGTGAGCTCGCGGACGAACGCCTCCGGATACCCCCGCTCCCTGTCCAGGGCCCGCCAGTACTCCTGGTCGTAACGCTCGCAGAGCTTCCGGACCTGCGCCCTGAGCTCCCTTTCTACCTCACTCATGCGTCGAGATCTCTACCTTCTTCGAGTGGAACCTGGGACCCCCGCCAGACCACGCGTCGGGCCGCCTCGGCGACGGGAGCATCGACCATGATGCCCTCGAAGGAGATCACGCCCCCGCCGCCGCGATGGTACGCGTCAAGCAGCCGTCGCGCACGAGCGACTTCCTCGGCGGACGGAGCCAGCGCGGCGTGGATGGGCCCGATCTGCCGCGGGTGAATGGCCGACTTGCCGGTGAACCCCAGGTCGGCGACCGCCCGGGTTCGCCGTTCCAGGCCCGGCACGTCGTCCAGATTCAGGTCCGGGACGTCCAGCAGCGCCCTCCCGCCGGCCAGCGCCACCGCATGCACGAGTCGACCACGCGCGTAGAGGAGGGCGTCCCACGTGAGGGCGCAGCCCAGGTCCGCGGCCAGGTCCACGCCCCCCAGGAACAGGGCCACGACGCCAGGCGCCCCGGCGATGTCCGCCGCGACCTCCAGGCCACGGGCGGTCTCCACCATGGCGATGATCACGGGGCGCCATCCGGCCTCTTCTAGAGGTCGCCTCACATCCTCGATCTCGCCGCGGGCCTCTACCTTCGGCACCACCACGACGAGTTCGGGAGGGAGCCTCGACGTATTCCGAAGCTCGATGAGGGCCGCCACGTCGTCCGCGCACTCCAGGGACGGAGCAGGATTCACCCTCAGCGCCGAGCGGGACGCCACCCACTGCTCCGCGCCCATGAGGTCCACGACCTGCCTCCTGGCCTGGGCCTTGTGCTGCGGCGCCACCGCGTCCTCCAGGTCCACGCACACCAGGTCCGCCCCGGAGGCCAGGGCCTTCGGATACCGATCCAGGCGGGTTCCCGGGACGAACAGCAGGGAGCGCCAAGCTCTCGCGTCGGGCGCTGTCATGCCCTCCGACGCGCCGGGGTGACCATGGTCACCCCGGCGCCCTCCGGCTTCGTGCCTCAATTCGGACGGAAGAAGCGGTTGCGCTGGTAGAGGTTGAACGGCTGAACCTCCACCACCGGCAACGGCTGGTGCTCCATGACACGGATCATGGGGACCCGCTGACGCTCGTCACCGCCCGTCTCCGTGGTCTGCAGGATGTGATCCGTCCAGCCCCACGTGATGAGGTTGTCGTCGGTCTCGGGCTCCATGATGTAGTTGATGAGGTTGGCGCGGGACTGGCCCGAGGGAATCCAGAACCATCCGGGCACCACCTCGACCTGCTCCAGTTCCTTCTCCGCTTCCACCGTCTTCAGATAGTGGCCCTGGAAATAGCTCTCCACGCTCACGTCGGTGGCGTAGTAGACCTCCGCGTCCAAGGTCACGGGCTCGATGAACCGATGCACCGCGATGTCGTGGTCCTGGAGGATGGGCACGACCCCGGCCATGGCCGGCGGCAGCAGGTAGCCCACGGGCCGCGGCGTGGTGCGGGTCGGCCCCCACCGGAGGTAGACGGGCACGTCGATCCGCTCGTACCCGCCGGGGACGTCGCCGTTGGGCATCCACACCGGCTCGGTGCCCCGGGACGTGAGGGCGTAGTCGAGCACGATGGGATCGCCGCCGCTGGACCCGGCCTCTATGGCCCGGAAGCGCGACGCCGTGGTGAGCGCCCTGATCTCCTCCCGACGCTCCGCCGCCACCTCGAGGATCGCCGTCGTGGCGAGCACCCCACCACGGATCTGGTGGTAGTAGCGGTCCTCGTCGGCGATCTCCTCCAGGACGCCGTCCCGGACCAGCACCCGGGCGCTGGGCGTCTCCAGGAGGATCCCGATGGAGTTGGTGAGGCCGGTGTAGACATGGTGCTTACGGGGCTCCACGGACGTGGATCCCCAGCCTCGGACACCGTTCTGGGTGCTCACGCCCGAGTAGTCGAAGGCCTCGTAACCCTCGGTCCCCACGGCCTGCCGGATCCGAGGGAAGATGATGTCGTAAGGATAGGCACGCAGCTCGGCGTCGGCGGCCGGATTCAGGGTTCCCTGGTAGGTGATGACGTAGGGCGGCGAGCCGCCGTGGTGTCCGTCCACGTGGATGTCCGGGGTCCACTCGTTCATGACCTGGGTGACCAGAGCGTGAATCTCCTGGGACTCGAGCTTCACGTAGTCACGGTTCATGTCGTACCCCGCCTCGTTGGTCCGGCGCTGGACCTCGCCACCGTCGGGGTTCACCAGCGGAATGGCGAGGACGATCACGTCTTCCAGGATGGACCGTAGGTCACCCCCGACGAGCTCCTTGGCCACGAGCTGGACGGCTTCCTTGGGTGACACCTCGCCACCGTGCACCGACGGGGCCAGCAGCACGATGGTCTTCCCCGAGCGGAGCGCGTCCTCGGGGGTGGTGACCATGGGCTCGGCGATGGTCACCATCATGAACTCCCGGTCGAGGAGCGTCCGGGAGAGCGGCTTCATGCTCACGATCTCGCTCATCTCGTCGAGTTCGTACCAGAAGTCCATGAGGGGTTCGAAAGGGGTCGGGCCAGAACGGAAGTTCTGCTCTTCCTGCCACGTGAGCGGAAGCTGCTGGGCAGCCGCCGGCGTGACGGAGAAGGCGGCCAGGAGCGCTGCGGCCGCCAGTGGGAGGGCACGAAGGTAGAGGGACATATGCCAAGCCTCGATGATCGGGACGATGGGAAGCCGCGAGCTACGCGCGTACGGGGTGGTCACACGCTCCTGAAGCCGGGATTGTGGGACGAACCTCGATTCGCGAAGGTCGGGCATGAGAATCTTGAAGGGAAGACACGCGGGCCGCCACCTGACGTCGCCCGGAGGAGCGGTCCGCCCCACGCCGGAGACGGTCAGGGACCGGGCCCTGTCCTTGGTGGCCGGAGACGTTGTCGGCGCACGCTTTCTCGACCTGTTCGCGGGCACCGGGGCGGTGGGTCTGGAAGCACTGTCACGCGGCGCCGCATCCGTGGACCTGGTCGAAAACGGCCCGTCCGCCCTCCACGCCCTGAAAGCCAACGTGGCGGCGCTACGCGAGCGGAACAGGGTCCGGATCTTCAAGCGCGACGCCATTCCCTGGATCCGGGGTCTGGAGGCGGGTGCGTACGACATCGCCTACGTGGACCCGCCCTATGGATCCCGGAAGCTCGATCGGATCGTCGAGCGGTGGCTGGAGGTCCCTTTCGCCCGGATACTGGTGCTGGAGCACGATGCCGAGCACCCTGTCGGTGCCAACGGCCGCTCCTGGAGCCTCGAGGGCCGTACCCGGATCACCCTGCTCCGCGCCCCCGAGGAGGCCGTCCAGCCCCCGACGTGACCCGAAGGGGCGGGACGAACCCGAGCCGCCGGTCTCGTCAGGAGTCTTCGAGCGCGGCCCCCACCGCCGCCTGGACGGTGTCGCGGGTCAGGGGCTTGGCGAGGGTGCATACCACCCCCAGCGCCTCCGCTGCTTGAAGGACCGGCCCGGCTTCCATCTGACCTCCCCCGCTCATGGCGACGATGGGGGCTTCCGGGAACGTCTGCCTCACCCGCATGACGAACTCCAGGCCGTCCATGTGGGGCATGAAGATGTCGGTGAACACGAGATCGGCGGGGCTTCCCGCGAAGCGTCGGAGCGCCTGGGCGCCGTCGGCGGCCTCCTCGACCTCGTGGCCATCGGATTCGAGGAGCCGACGAAGGCCGCTGCGGGCCTCGCCATCGTCGTCGATGATCAGGATCTTGGCCAAGATGGGTCTCCGGGGCGCATCGAGCGTGAGGCCTGGAGAACGACGGGCGATGGGCCGCCCCCCGCCGCTCCAGCAGGGTCAGCAAACATGCGTCGTGACCCCCGGCACGGCCACCCCGTGGCGCCCGCAGGGTGCCATGCCCCGGTTCGGCGCACGCCGTGACACCCTTGTTGGGCCTCTGGAAGCCGGGTATCGTTGGTCGGTTGCGCATCCCCCCCAATTCGTGCGCACGGATCACGTCGTCTCCTGTCCGCGCCGGCGCGGTCCGTCTCGTCCACACCGTCACACCGACTCGGGGGCTTGCAGGTGCGCGACGTTGGGATTGCGCCGTCTCTTCGCGGCGACCGCCGTGGCTGATCGACCCGCCCGATACCGGCTCTTCCTGTCGGGAGCCGGCCCCCGGACCGACGCGTTGAAACAGGCCGTGGGCGCGCTCTGCGACGACCGTCACGGCACGGAGGGTTGGACCCTCCAGGTCGTGGACGTCAGGGCCGACCCCGGCCCGGCTCGGGAGGCCGGGGTATTCCTCACGCCGGCGCTGCATCGCGTCGAGCCGGGTCCGGAACTCAGGTGGTTCGGGGACCTTTCCAATGCCGAGGCGCTGGCGCGGGCGTTCGCGGAGATCCATGTCTGAGCCCGCCTACGCCCGGGTGCTCATCGTAGAGGACGAGCCCACCGACGCGGCGCTGCTCAACCACCTGCTGGTGAGTCTCGGAGCGAGGGCGGACACCCTGATGCGCGCGCGGTCGCTTACCGAAGCCGTCGCGATCCTGGCGACGGAGCGGCCTACCCTGGCGCTGGTGGACCTGTTTCTCCCGGACAGCAGCGGGGTGGACACGGTCCGGCAGATCCGGGCCCGAGCGGCCGACCTCCCCCTGGTCGTGGTCTCCGCCGCGGGGGAGACGGAAACGGCGGCGCGCGGGCTTCAAGAGGGCGCCGACGACTACCTGGTGAAGGGAGACTTCGACGCCCGCGCGCTGGATAGAGCCGTCCGACACGCATGCGAGCGCAGGCGGCTCTGGACGGAGGCGAGGAAGAACACGCTGGAGCTGCAGCGCGCCGAGCGGCTGCTCCGGACGGTCATCGAGGCCAATACCGACGGCATGCTCATCGTCGACTCGGCGGGCCGTATCCGCTTCCTCAACGAGAGTGCCACGAGGCTGTTCGGCACCACGGGCGCAGATCTTCACGGGATGCACCTGGGGGTGCCCGTGGTGGGTGGAGGCGACACCGTGGAGATGGACGGGCTCCACCGCACCGGCCAGGGTCCGCGCCTCGAGCTCCGTGCCCGGGCCGTGGACTGGGACGGCGCCCCCGCCTACCTGGTGGTCCTCAGGGACGTGACCACTCAGAGACTTCTGGAGGAGCGCGTCCGCCAGGCCCAGAAGATGGAGGCTCTGGGCAAGCTCACCGGCGGCATCGCCCACGACTTCAACAACGTCCTCGCGGTCATCCTCAACGCCACCGAGGCTCTGACGGAACTGCTCCCTCCGGAGTTGACCGAGGCGCGCACGGAGCTCAGGGAGATCGACGTCTCGGGCCGGAGGGCCGCCGGAATGATCCGGCGTCTTCTCGGTTTCAGCCGACCGGGTTACCTGCGGTTCGAGACCATGAACCTCCGCGCCTTCGCGTGGGAAGTGGAAGGCCTCATCAGCCGCATGCTCGGCGATCGGGTCCGGATCCTCACGGAGGTGGAGGACGGGGACGCGGAGATCCGGGCGGATCCGGCGGCGCTTCAGCAGATCGTCCTCAACGTGGCGGCCAACGCCCGGGACGCCATGCCCCGCGGAGGCGTCCTGCGCCTGCGCGCGGGGAGGGTGGCGCTCGACGAGACCCACCGGTCCCGGTACCCCTGGGTCACACCCGGCGTGTACGAGCGGATCTCCCTCTCCGACACCGGAACGGGAATGCCCAGGGACGTGCTTCAGCGCGTCTTCGAGCCTTTCTTCACCACCAAAGGTCCGGACGCGGGCACCGGCCTGGGCATGGCCATGGTCTACGGGCTGATGAAGCAGCATCGGGGTTTGGTCCATGTCCACTCGGAGATGGGCGAGGGTACCACCGTGGACCTCTTCTTTCCGAGCTCGAAGCGTGAGCACGGTGCCGGGCGGAGCGCGGCGAAGGCGCCGGGACCGATGCCCAGCGGCACCGAGACGCTCCTGGTCGTCGAGGACGAGCCGGCGCTGCGGAGAGCCATGGAGCGCATCCCCAAGAACGCCGGCTACAGGGTCCTGCTCGCGGCGGACGGACGAGAGGGGCTCGAGCGGTTCCGGGCCCACGCGCATACGCTCCATCTGGTCCTCACGGACCTTGTGATGCCTCAGCTGGGAGGCCGCGAGGTGGTGGCGGGCATGCGGGCAGCGGGATCCCGTCTTCCGGTTCTGCTGGTGACGGGGTACGGCGCCGAGTACATGGACGAGATCGACGACCCGAACCTGTCCATCCTCACCAAGCCATGGACCCGGGAGTCCCTGCTCCGGGCCGTGCGGACGGCCCTCGCGGGTGGCGACGCCAGCCCCGGCGCGGCAGGTATCGCCTGAGCCGGAAGCTGGTCAGCCGTGTGGAAGAATCTCCCTCAAGACGCCCCGCACCCGACCCGGGTCGAGGGGCTTCTCCACCACGTCGGCCGCGCCCAGCGCCCGCGCGTCGCCGAGTGCCGTGTCCATGGGTGTCGCCCCGCCACCGGACATGGCGACGACGGGGCGCTCCGGGAACCGCTCCACCACCCAGAGCACGAACTCGATGCCATCCATCTCAGGCATGAAGATGTCGGTGAACACCGCGTCCACCGGCTCACCCTCCACGATGTCCACGGCTTCGGCGCCATTCCCGGCCTCCAGAACCTCGTGGCCCTCCGCCTGGAGGATGCGTCGCAACGCCGACCGCACCGGCGGCTCGTCGTCGATGATGAGAATCTTGGCCATCGCCTGCCCAGAGAGAGGCACATGCTGAAGTCCCTTCAGGAAACGTACGGCTTTCGCGCTCCCGCGCCACGGCACCTGTTGAAAGCTTACACGCTCACCCATGTTCCAAGTGACGCCGGACGCCCGAATCCGATTCGCAGCCGATGGAGGCATGCCCCGTGAGACAGGATTCCGAGATGCTCGACGATCCCGGGTTCGCCCGTGACCTCGGGGCGGCGCTGGTCCGTGCCCCTGGAACGGCCGTGCTGGCCGTGGACCCCGAGCTGCTCGTCCTGGACGCCAACGAAGCGGCGCGCGCCGTGCTTGGGGACGGGTTGCGGCGGGGCAGCCCGCTGGCCTCCGCGGTCGCGGCCGAGGACGTGAAGCGGCTGCGGGACGCCGTGTCGCGCATGCCCGATGCGGCGCCCCCGCTCCTCCTGAGGTCCGTGTCCGATCCCGCCGACGCCGCCCAGGCTCTGCTGGTCTCGCTGGTCCCCATGCAGGGAGCGCACCGCGAGTCCCTCGTCCTCCTGGGCCGTAGCGCCTCGGCGGACCTGGAACGCGAGGCGCGAATCCTCCGTGCCCGGCGCTGGGAGATCGTCGGACAGCTCACGAGTGGCGTCGCCCACGATCTCAACAATCGCCTCTCCACCGTGACTACCTTCTCGGACCTGATGCTCAGCGACGCCGCGCCGGGGTCGCAGGACGCGGAGGATCTGGCGGAGATCAAGCAAGCCGGCCTCGACAGCGCGGAGATCACCCGCAAGCTCGACCTCTTCGCGGGCGGCCACGCCGGTGGCGAGACGGACTGCGCGCCACCGGACGTGGTCCGGGGCTTCGAGAAGCTCATCCGACGCTTCCTGGGGACGTCCATCACGCTGGAGACCGAGCTGGACGACAGCTGTCCGCGCGTGCCGACGCCCCCCATCCGACTCGAGGAGATCCTCATCGCGCTGGTGGCCAACGCGCGGGAGGCCATGCCCGACGGCGGCGTCCTGACCCTCCGCGCCGTCCCCGGCGGGCACGAGGACCCGCCCGGCACCGCGGTGCTGGAGGTTGCGGATACCGGCCCCGAGGATGCGCTCCCGCCTCTGGCCCGTGCCCTCGAGCCGTTCTTCTCCACCAAGCCCCACGGCACGGGATCGGGACTGGGGCTCGGAACCGTCCACGAGATCGCGGGGGACCTGGGAGGCAGGGTCTCGCTGACGCGTAGGGACGGTGTCACCGTCGCGAGGGTCACCCTTCCCGGACGGGCATCCGTAGGCGGACCGGGCCGCGAAGGCGCCCAGGCCGAGCTCGGTGGGGAGGGTCCGTCGCGGGTCGGGCTGGTCGAGCCCGACGAGGCGGGGCGGAGGGCCCTGGCCCGGGGCCTGGCCCGAGACGGGAGGGACGTGGTGGCGGCGGCGACGGTGGCAGAGCTCGGCGCCCCCACCCTCCCCCTCGATGCGGTGGTGCTGGACGTTCCGGACCACGGCCGCGCCGGTGAGCGCATGGTCGCGGAGGTCCGGGCCCACCGCCCCGATACGCCCATCGTGCTGCTCCGACGGCGGGCGAGCCCCACGGCCGCCAGCCCCAACACGCCGCGGCTGGTGGAGCTGGCCAAGCCCACGGATCTGGCACGCCTCCGCCGGGCCCTCCACTCCGCCATGGGCCAAGACCGCGGCGAGACCTCCACGCCGTGAAGGTCCTCCCGTCCGACCGCGCCCGTGACAACCCCGCCAGGGCCGTGCCCGTCCGGGCCCTCATCCTCTCCGTCGGCGCGCTCCTCGTCCCTCTCGCCAGCGTGGGCTTCGCGCCGGAGGTCTCGGGCGAGCAGCTCGGACTCCTGGTCTGGATCTCGGCGCTCATCCCGGGCTTCCTTCTCTCGTACTACCGCGGCTGGGCGGGGAGCGCCGTCGCGCTGGCGGCCGGGATGGCGCTCATCGCGGTTTCCAGCGCCGTCCTGGATCTGAGAGGGCTACCCCTCCCCAGCGCGGGCATGACGGTCCTCCTCGTGGGCGGATACCTGGCGGTGAGCTTCGGGCTGGGCCTGGTCACCGAGCTTCTGCACCGTGAGCGCCGCGCGGCGCAGGAGCAGGCACTCACCGATGTCCTGACGGGCCTGCCCAACCGGCGCCACGCCGAAGTGTTCCTGGATGCCGCCATGGGTGCCGCGCGGTCCACCGGGGGTCCCCTGTCCGTGGTCGTGTTCGACCTCGACCACTTCAAGTGGCTCAACGACACCCACGGTCACGCCGCCGGGGACGAGGTCCTTCGGGAGTTCGCCCGGATCCTCAAGAGCCACGCCACGCCCAGCTGGCTCTTCGCCCGCATGGGCGGCGAGGAGTTCCTCGCGGTCCTCGCCCACACCCCCCTGAGCGAGGCGGTGGCCTTCGCCGAGGCGGTAAGGAAAGCCCTGTCCGATCTGGACCTGAGGTGGCAGCCCATCACCGCCAGCGCGGGGGTGGCGGCCCTGGGGGATGCGCGGCACGGCCAGGCCCTCCTGGAAGCCGCCGATGCCGCGCTCTACCAGGCCAAGGAGATGGGACGGGATCGGGTGCAGGTGGCCGGCGAGAGGCGGGCCCGCACGGACTCGCCGGGTGCAGACATGGACCCGAACGAGGACCCGCCGGCCTCGGCGCGGGGGCTCATCGTGCTGCCCGACCCGGCGGAGCGGAAGTCGGTCCGGAGGATTCTCGAGCTGAACGGCCTGCGCGTGGAGGAGTACGCGTCCGCCGACGACGTCCCCATCCAGATCGACCGGCGTGAAGGGCCCCTCGCCGTCGTGGTGGCCGCCGCCGCCGATGGCGACGCGCTCGAGCACGGAGTCTCGTCGCTTTCCAATACGGTGGCGGAGGACGTCCCCAGGGTGTTCTTCGTTCCTCCCGAGGCCGGCCTGGGAGACGACGCCGGGGCCGCCGAGGTCACGTTGGTCGGATGGCCTCCGTCGGGGGACCGACTGCTGCCGGTACTCTCCGGCTTGCTCACCCGTCCCATCGTGCGGGGGCTCGAGCGAACATCCCCGTCGGAAGAGCCTGCGTCCCGCCTGGGCGGCGAGGACGTCCCTCTCACCGAAGGGCTGGTGCTGGTGGTGGACGACGAGCGCTCGAACCGCGTGGCGCTGCAGCGCACCCTCGAGGACATCGGCTTCAAGCGCATCCTCACGGCGGACAACGGCGAGAGCGCCCTGGAGACCCTCGTATCCGAGCGGCCCGACCTCCTCATCCTCGACCTCCACATGCCGGGGATGGACGGGTTCGCCGTCCTGGAGGCCCTCCGGGGCCAGGTGGCAGACGGGTTCCTGCCCGTCCTGGTGGTCACCGGGGACAAGCAGTGGGAGCTCCGCCAAAGGGCCCTGAGCATGGGCGCCAAGGACTTCCTCAACAAGCCGTTCGACGTCTCCGAGCTCGGAGCGCGCGCGCTCAACCTGCTGGAGACGCGGCGACTCCACCTGCAGATGCAGGAGGTGAACCACCTCCTGGAGCGACGGGTCTGGAGCAGGACCCGAGAGCTGGAACGGGCCAAGGACGAGATTCTCTTCCGCCTGGCGCAGGCGGCGGAGTACCGCGACGACGTCACGGGGAAGCATGCCGAGCGGGTGGGCGCGGCCTCGGCCATCCTCGCGGAAGCCATGGGGCTGAGCCCCGGTACCTGCGATATCCTCAGGCGCGCGGCTCCGCTGCACGACGTGGGCAAGATCGCCATTCCCGACTCCATCCTGTTGAAGCGCGGCCCGCTCACCCCCCAGGAGCGTCGCGTCATGGAGAGCCATACCACCATCGGCGCTCATCTGCTCACGGAGAGCACCAGCGAGATCATCGAAAACGCCCGGGTCATCGCCCTGACCCATCACGAGCGCTGGGACGGGCGGGGGTACCCCAACGGCCTGTCGGGGTCGGAGATCCCCATCGAAGGCCAGATCGTGGCCGTGGTCGACGCGCTGGACGCGCTCACCCACCGGCGTCCCTACAAGGAGAGCTGGAGCTACGACGACGCGGAAGCCAAACTCCTGGTGGACGAGAACACCGCTTTCGCGTCGGAGCCGCTGAGGGCGCTCGTCCGTGCGCGCGGACGGCTCCGCGTGGTCATGTCCGAAGGCGTCTGAGCACCGGCCCGGCGGGCGCCTGCGCTCAGCCGCGGGTCAGGAATCCTCCAACCACCGGGTCCAGGCGCTCAACGGTCGGGACAGCGTCGCACGAACACAGTCCGCCAGCACCCCCGCCGCGGTCACGTCGTACCCGGCGCCGGCGCCCCGGACGACCAACGGGTCGTCGTACCGGCGACTCCTGAACGCCACCAGGTTGTGGGCGCCCCTCAGCCCGTGGCATGGGTGGCCGGAATCCACCTCGGCGACCCGCACGTGCGCCGTTCCGGCCCCCACGGTGGCGAGGTGTACCAGCCGCGCGCCCTTCGCGACGGCGGCCGCGCGCAGACCGTCGAAGTGATCGTCGACCTCGGGCAGCCGGTCGAAGAAGGACTCGACGGTACCCTCCTCCCATCCCTCCCCGGGCAGAATGGGCTCGAGGCGCACCTCGCCGGGCTCCACGGCCCACCCCGATTCCCGAGCGAGAATCACCAGCTTCCTAAGCACGTCCTGACCCGAGAGGTCCTCCCGCGGGTCGGGCTCCGTGTACCCTCGCGCCCGGGCCTCCGCCACCACCTCACTGAAGCGCCGCCCGGCCATCACCTCGTTGAATAGGAAGGAGAGCGTGCCCGACACCACCCCTTCGATAGAGACGATCTGGTCACCCGTGGCGCGGAGGTCCTCCAGCGTCGACAGAATGGGGAGGCCAGCGCCCACCGTGGTTTCCAGGAACGCCCGGGCCTGCCCGGGCCGGGGCTCACGTATCCGGCGATAGAGGTCCAGGGAGCCCGAGAAGCCCCTCTTGTTCGCCGCCACCACCGAGACGCCCGCGTCCAGGAGGTCGCGATAGGACTCGGGCAGCGTTCCATCGGCCGTGACGTCCACGAACACCCGGATGGCCGCCCGGTCTGCCCGCGCGATCTCCACGAGATCGGAGGCAGGCGCCTCCGATGATTCCAGCCGCTCCAACACCTGATCCACGGGGATGCCGTCCACGGACGACACACTCCTCCGGGAGTTGGCCGCGCCGGCCACGCCGCGCGCGATCCCTCGCTCCGCCTCCAGGTCCTGCGACACGGCTCCGATCTGGGCGAGGAGGGCCCGTCCGACGCCTCCCACCCCGGCCAGGTAGAGCCTGGCTTCGGTCCGGGGCTCGGGGAAGAACGCCGTGTGGAGGCCCCGGAGGGCGCGGGCGACGTCCTCGGTCTCGACCACAAGCGAGATGTTCAGCTCCGACGAGCCCTGCGCGATGGCGTGGACGTTCACGCCCATGTCGCCCAGGATGGAGAAGAGGCGGCCCGCGATCCCCGGGGTGTGGCGCATGCCCTCACCCACCGCCGCCACCACCGCGCGATCCTCGTCCACCACGAGCGCGTCCACCATCCCCAGGCGCCGCTCGAGGGCGAACTCCTCGTCCACGGCGCGGCGGACCGTCGGCACCGCGTGCGGCTCCACCGCGAAGCAGATGGAGTGCTCGCTGGACGCCTGGCTGATGAGGATGACGCTCACCCCCCGGGAGGCTAGGGCATCGAAGAGCCGGCCGGCGATCCCGGGGACGCCGACCATGCCGCCG
>CAYGKI010000032.1:0-5295 GCA_964350235.1 uncultured Gemmatimonadaceae bacterium
AACCGCTCCGCGCGGTGCGTTTCGGGAAGCGGATATCCGGCGGCGGCGGGCGGGAGCTCCATGCCCTGGGGGGCGGCGGGAACGGACGCGATGGCCGCGTTGTCCACGTCCACGTGGCAGGCCACGCACCGATCCTGCGTGTGGCAGGTGGCGCAGCGTCCCACCCCCGACGCGGCGGACGCGCCGTGGTCTTCGGGGAGGAACGATCCCCGCTCGTGGTCTTCGGGCACGGGAAAGGCGGCGATGCGCTCCACCGGCATGCGGCTTCCGGCCAGGGGCACGTGGCAGAAGGCACAAGCCGTGGTCCCCGGTGCCCCCCCGGAGAAGTGCCCGTCGGGGCCGGAAACGTGGCACGAGAAGCACCCCTCCTCCCGAACGCGGTCCTCCAACGCCATCCGTGCGCCCTCGGCGGGGCTGTGGCAGCTCTCGCAGCTTCGGGCGGACGCGCCGGACGCCTCCATGTCGAGCGCGTGCGCCGCATGGTCGAACGCCACGTTGCTCGGCACGTCGGCGGGCCCGGTCCAGGTCACGAGCGGGAGAGTCCCGCCTTCGTGGCACTGGGCGCAGAGCCCTGGCTCGGGATAGCCGGGGCGGTCCCCGGGCGCCGGCGCTTCGTGACACCCGGTGCACACGGGGAAGAGTCCTTCGTGGGCGGCGTGCGGGAACGGTTGCTCCTGGACATCCGGAAGCCCCGCCGAGACGGCCACCACGAGCAGGCCCAGGGCCACCGGAACACCCACCGCGATCCAGGCGCCGCGGCGGGGACCCGCCGGCTTGCCGGCGCCGGCCTTCACGATCCTCCTCCCAGACCCGGGCGTCCCGGATCCGAGCCCAGCGCGACCCTCACCGACGTCCAGGCGCGAAACTGATTCCCCGCGCCAGGCTCCGTACCTCCCGGCGCTCCGTGGCGCAGCACCGAGGCTCCCCCGGACACGGTGAGCCGATCGGCGACGGGGACGCCACCGGAAAGGGCGCCGCCCAGGGCACGGTCGTCCCCCAGGCGGTACTGCTCGACCTGCTGGAAGCTCCGCGCGGACACGGTCAGGTGCGTCCCCGCCGCCGGCGTCCACGCCAGGTGTCCCTCCACCGACGAGAGAAAGCCACCGGGCCCCCACTCCAGGTCATATCCGGCTCCGGCCGTCCAGGGCCCGGCCGCCCGCCAACGGACCTCAAGACCGGCACGCCTTCCGGTCCGGTCCAGCGGGCGCAGCACCACGGTGGCGCCGGCATCGCCGTACCGCCGAATCCCGGCAGAGGCGCGGAGCGCCCAGGATTCGGCCGGCGCCCACCCGACCCGCAGGACCCCCTCGTGGTAGGCCACGGGCTCGAAGAATCCCCAGATGGTGGAGAGCGAGAAGTAGGGCATGTACCGAACCAGGGAGAGCTCGCCGACCCACCGTGCGTCCTCGGCCGTCCGAGAGAACGTGAGATGGCCCTTCCCGAGCGTGCCGCGACCGAAGTCGTAGTCGAGGGCGCCGCGGAGGGCGCCCCAGGCCCGGGCCGCGCTGGCGTCCACCGAGGCCCGTTCCGAAGCGAGACCCGACCGATCGCTGAGCAGCTCGCGCTGATATCGGGCGGTGACCGCCGCGCCTCCTACCCGCGTCCGGATCGATCCCCCCAGGAGGATGGCGCTCTGATCCGGGACGAAGTCGTCCAGACCCCTGAGGGCCTCGTCCGCGGGCTCCCGAAGGCCCCGGGCCAGGCTGCGGCCGCCGTAGACCTCCACTCGGGTCGTGGCACCTCCCCAGCGCACCAGCCCTCCGTCGAACGATGGGAAGCCCAGGCCCGAGCGCACCTCCTGCCGCCCGCCGCGCACGGTGAGTCCGTCCCGGACCCACGTGGCGTAGGCGAGCATGGCGTCGAACCGGTCGTCCGAGCGCGGCCAGGCGAAGCCGCCGCCCAGATCCTGACGGGTGCGGAGCTGGACCGTGGCGCTGAGGCCCTGTAGGCCGAAGCCCCAGGCCGTAAGGAAGAGGTCCTGGGACGCCATGGCCGCCAGCTCGGGGTCGAGGGCGCGGTAGCAGCGCGCGTCTCCGGAACACGGCTCGGCCACGGCCTCGAGGGAGCGCATCCCCACCACCTGGGCGGTGGAGCCTACCCATCCACGTGCCTGCTGCGCGGCGGCGGCACCGGGAGCGGCACCGCAAACGAGTAGCGCGAGCACCAGGACCCGCCGCGTCGGCCCGGAGCCCTTCACGGTCGGGCCGACCCGAAAGGGGCGCCGGCCATGGCGTGGCACTCCGCGCAGTCGCCGTCGGGGCGGTGATCGACCTGGTCCTGGTGACAGACCAGGCATACCGTGCGGGTCCGCTCGAGCGCCTGGAACGGAAGATCCTGGTGGCAACCGCTCCCGCCACATCCGAGATGCGCGGTCTCACGCCGGTGCGCGCCCGCGGCGGCCGGAAGGTGACACGAGGCGCACTCCGTGGTGGCCTCGTGGTGCGGCTGGTGACAGGACGAGCAGTCGGTGGCCGACGCGGATCGATCGGGTCCATCCGCGTGGCAGGACGCGCACGAGACGCCCTCGTGGCGGTCATGGTCGAAGGGCAGCGTTCTGCCGGGACGCTCACCCACGGAGAGACTCAGGTCACGGTGTACCTCCAGGACCCCTCCGGTCCCACCCCGGCTTCCTTCCTGATGACAGGCCGCGCAGTCGGACGCGACGGGCTCGGTGTGGTGACAGCTCCTGCAGTCGGCCACCGTAGTCACGGTCACGGCCCCGTGCACGGGCTCGCTGGAATGGCAATCCGTGCACGCCACGTCTCGATGCTCCGCATGCCGGAAGTCGGGCCCCTCCTGACGAGGCGTCGCCTGGAGGAGCCTGGCCGCCGAGCCGTCCAGCGCGGCGGGGCGTACGCTGGCGACGTGGATGAAGGGAGACGCCGGCAGCTCGGGATGGCCCGGCCCGATCCGGGCCGCCAGGGGGCCATCGTCGTCGAATACGTCCTGATGGCACGCGAGGCAGTTGTCGCCATCGACCTGGAAGCCGTGGGCCTGGTGGCAGTACATGCAGTCCTGGGACACACCCTCGTCCAGGCCCCGGTGGAACGGCGTGAGCGCCTCGGCGTCGGTATGGCAGCCCGCCGAGGCACACGATGTCGCCGCTTCCGCCGGCGTGGCCTGCTCATGGGGATTGTGGCACGAGGAGCACGTCCCGCCGTGGGGATCATCGGCGGGCATGGTGGCCAGGGCCTGCATGGCATGACAGGACAGGCACGTGTCCTGGTCCGGCGCCAGCGCCGCGAAGGCCGCGTCCGCTCCGTCCTCCGTCACGCCCGCGTTGAAGCCGTGGCACGCGGCGCAGTGGATGGTGAGGTCGCTCATCCCCCCCAGCTGGATCCCGCTGTCCGTGTGGCAACCCGACTGGGCACACGTCTGATCGGTGGCGGCGAACTCGTGCAGCGAGCTGGAATGGCACTCGACGCACTGGAGCCCCTGGAGCGCCGGGTCGCTCGATTCCAGGTGGACCCGGTGACCCGCCGTGGCGGCCACCACCTCCCAACGCTCGGGATCCCCATCGATGTGGCAGCCGGCGCACAGGTCGTTGGGGACGTAGGCGTGCGCCGTCAACGAGTCGGGGCTCTCCACGAACTGGGTGAGTCCCATCCGGCTGCGCTGGATGAGCGTGGGCTGATGACAGTCCTTGCAGCCCAGGTCCTGATGCGCGCTCTGGGCGAACCGCTCATACGGATCGACCATGAGGTGGCACGACAGGCAGAACTCGTTGTCGTGCTCGACGAAGTCGTAGGTCTGGTACGCGTAGTATCCACCGGTGCTCATGAGCCCGGCCACCACCACGCCCAGCGCCACCAGCGACGGCAGCGACAGGGTCCCCAGCCAGCTCCTGAGACGGCCCTCCGTGGGCTCCGGCGCGGGGGTCATGGCATTCCCGGAGAGGCTCGCCTCACCGCCCTCCGTGGACCCAGGACCCCGCGCTTCCCACCATGGTCCGAGCCGGCGCCGCCAGTCCGTACCGTGCCTCCACTTCGTTGATGGTGGCCAGGAGCAGGGCCTCGATGAGGAACGGATTGTGAACGGCCGCTCCGGGCGAGCGAGCCAGCTCGAGGTTGAACTGCGCGCCCTCCCCCACCGTGTACCGGTCGTCGTCCTCGTCGAACTCGGTGGCGGGAATCTGGGCGATCAAGGCCTCCAGGTCGTCGGCGTCGGCCGCGATCTGATTCTCGGCGTTGATCTGCAGGCCTCGGGCCAGCTCCGGCGTACCATGGCAGCCGGACGTGGCGCAGGTATCGTACTTCCGCTCCTCGGGCGCACAGTCCGACGCACCCGTCGGAATCCCTTCCCCATCCACGCAGGGCGTGGCCTCGAAGGAGTGCCCCGTGGACTGGAACTCCACGCCGTCGTCGTCTTCGACGGTGAAGGACTGGACGTGACACGAAGCGCAAAGCCCGGGGTTCGCCTCGGGCGTGCCATGGGTGCCCACGACCCGGCCTCCGGGGAAGGACATGTTGGGTGGCCACCATCCCGCCACCCCCAGCAGCGTGGGACCCTCGGGAGCGTGCGGCCCCCGGAACGTGGTGGGATCGGGCGTGCCCCGCTTGTTGTGGCACATCATGCAGAGGTTCTGATCCTCGTCCGGCACGTCGATGGCGAATCGGAGCTGGGCGGGATTGTCGGATCCGTGAGGGTCGTGGCAGACCGCGCACGTGATGGCGAGATGCTCGCCGGGCTGGGCCACGTCGTCCTGCTCGAGGAACGCCGTCTGCACACCCATCATGGTCAGGGCACCCTCACCGGTGTGGCAGCTCACGCACTCGGCCCGGCCCGCGGGATACGCGTTCACCTGACCGTGCGCGGACTCCGCCCACTCGTCGGCGAAGGGGTGGTGGGCCCCCTGGTGGCACTCGGCGCACCCCAGCGTGAGGTCGAGCCCCACGTCCATGGGCGCAAGCGGAACCGTGGCGTCCGTGGGGTTCGTGACGTGCAACAGGCCAGGCCCGTGACACGACTCGCACTGGACGTCCTCGTAGCGCGCCTCGGTGGTGGCACCGTGGCCCACCGTGCCGGTGGTCACGTTGCCCAGCTCGGACACGGTATGACATCCCTCGCAGAACGCCTGCGCGTGTCCGCTGTCCTGGAGTCCGTCCCATGCGTCCGCGTGGGCCGTCTCGACCCAGTCCCCCTGGGTGCCGATGTGGCAGTTGCCACAGACGGTGGTCTTGTCCTCCACATCCGAGTACCCGAGGAAGTCACCCGCCGCCGCCAGAGGCTCCTCGAAGAGCTCGCGGTCACGGTACACCACGCTCTCGTCCACGCAGCCCGTGGGGGCCAGCATGA
>CAYGKI010000032.1:5305-7894 GCA_964350235.1 uncultured Gemmatimonadaceae bacterium
TATGGGATGGACGGGCCATGAAGGTCTTCCACTCGATGGAACGGGTTCGGGCTCGGGGCATCCCGGGCGGCGAAGCATCGCTGGAACGCGCCTCGCACGCTGTCGGGAAAGCCCCCATATGTCCCGGAGGGGGGCGTCCGTAAAACCACGGACCCGGCTCAACCATGTGTACAAGGGGGTCCACCAGCCACGCAAGCTACCTGCCCGCGAGCGTGACCGCGTCGTTACCCGAAGTGCGGATACGACGAAGCGGCCGCACCCGGAGGATGCGGCCGCTGGCCGGACGTGCGCCGGGGCGGCCCCCGCGGGGCCGCGGCGTCAGAAGGCGGAGACGCCCGTGACGGCCTGGCCGAGGATGAGCGAGTGGATGTCGTGCGTGCCCTCGTAGGTGTACACCGACTCCAGGTTGGCCATGTGGCGCATGGAGTGGTACTCCACCAGGATGCCGTTCCCGCCCAGCAACCGCCGAGCCTCCCGGGCGATATCCGTGGCCATGTCGCAGTTCGCCCTCTTGGCGAGCGAGACCTGCTGCGGCGTCATGGTGCCCTCGTCCTTCATGCGGCCCAGGCGATACACCAGCAGCTGACCCTGAGTGATCTTCGTCAGCATGTCCGCCAGGCGGACCTGCTGGATCTGCTTGCCGCCGATGACGGTGTCGAACATGACCCGCTGCTTGGCATAGGACCGCGCCTCGTCGAAGCAGGCCATGGCCGCGCCGACCACGCCCCAGGCGATCCCGTAGCGGGCCTGGGTGAGGCACATGAGCGGGTGCTTCAGTCCCTGGGTGCTCCCCGGCATGAGGGCGTCGTCGGGCAGCGCCACGTCCTGCAGCACGAGCTCGCTGGTGTCCGAGGCGAGGAGGGACAGCTTCCCCTTCTGGTCACGAGCGCTGAATCCCGGCGTGTCCGTGGGAACCACGAAGCCCCGGATCCCCTTGGGGTCACCCAGCTCTCCGGTCTGGGCCCAGATCACCGCCACGTCCGCCATGGAGCCGTTGGTGATCCACATCTTGGCGCCGTTCAGGACCCAGCCGTCCGCCGTCTTCCTGGCGGTGGTGATCATCCCGGCCGGGTTCGACCCGTAGTCGGGCTCCGTCAATCCGAAGCACCCGATGGCCTCTCCCGTGGCGAGCTTGGGAAGCCAGGTCTGCCGGTGCTCCTCGCTCCCGAACGCGAAGATGGGATACATGACCAGGGCGCCCTGCACCGAGACGAACGACCGGATTCCAGAGTCCCCACGCTCGAGCTCCTGCATGATGAGCCCGTACGCGACGTTGTTCAGGCCTGCGCAGCCGTACTTCTCGGGGAGATTGGCGCCCAGGACGCCCAACTCGCCCAGCTCCGGGATGAGATCGGTGGGGAATTGCCGGCCCGTATATGCCTCGCCGATGACCGGCATGAGGCGATCCTCCACCCAGTCGCGAATGGTGTCCCGCACCATCCGCTCTTCTTCGGAGAGGAGGGAGTCGATGTCGTAGAAGTCGATGCCTTCGAAGCGCGCCATGTCAGATAGCCGTTCGGGGCCCTCGGCCCGTGATCGAATGGTGGACAGGACCTCCAAGATAACGCGACGTCCCCATCGTGTGACCCCGCGCGCGGCCGCTGCCTCCCGGGGAGCGGAAGGGGTGCGGTCGGATGGCCCGACCCGGGCCGCCTACTCCGCCCCACCCTCCTCTCGAGACGCCCCGGGTGGCATCTCCGGAGGCTTCGCTTCCACCGCCCGACGATTCCGGAACCGCATCATCCCGTACACGAACTCCCGGGCCACCTTCTGACCCATCCAGACGGCCGCGGCGATGGTCCCGAGCCAAGCGCCCACCAGCAGATCGCTGGGACGGATGCCGAACCAGATGTAGAGCGAGACCCCGGCACCGAACACGATCCCACCCAGCCACCCCCACCACGCCGCCCGCTCCCGGGCCTCCCGCCTGCAGCGCTCGCACCACAGGAGCCGGTCGAGGTACATGACGTCATAGACCTCGAGACACCGGATACAGGTCACCTCCTCCGGATACCGATCGCGCCAGGTGGGCCGGTCCGCCATGGATAGACCCGGGCCTTCTACGCCAGAGCCCGCAGGAGGGCGTCCGTGTACTCGGCGGTTCCGCCGGTGCCACCCATGTCCCTCGTGCGCCCGCTCGGATCGCCGCGAACCACCTGGTCCACGGCCCGGCGGATGCGATCCGCGGTGGCCGCGTCGCCCATGTGGTCGAGCATGAGGCACGCGGAGAGGAGAAGTCCCGTGGGGTTGGCCACGCCCTGGCCGGCGATATCGGGGGCGGTGCCGTGCACCGCCTCGAACATGGCGCAGTCCTTCCCGATGTTGCCGGCGGGCGCGAAGCCCAGGCCTCCCACCAGCCCGGCCATGAGGTCGGAGAGGATGTCGCCGAACATGTTCTCCATGACCAGGACGTCGAACTGATAGGGGTCGAGCACCAGCTGCATGGCGGTGGCGTCGATGATCCGGTCCTCCCACTCGATATCCGGGTACTCCTTCGCCACGTCGGCGGCAACCTCCAGGAAAAGGCCCTGGGTGTACTTCAGGATGTTCGCCTTGTGCGCCAGCGTCACCTTCTTGCGTCCGTGGGCA
>CAYGKI010000032.1:7904-13946 GCA_964350235.1 uncultured Gemmatimonadaceae bacterium
GCGTAGTCGAACGCGTATCGGCAAATGCGCTCCGCGCCGAACCGGGTGATGATCATCACCGACTCGGCGGCGGCCCGGCTGTCGCCGTGCATCCCGATATAGTGCTCCACACCGACGTAGAGCCCTTCCGTGTTCTCGCGAATCAACACCAGATCGATGTCGTCGTACCGTCCCCCGGGAACCACCGTTCTCACCGGCCGAACGTTGGCGTAGAGATCGAAGTCCTTCCGGAGCTGGACGTTGATGGACCGGAACCCCCGACCCGACGGGGTCGTCAGAGGCCCCTTGAGGAGCACACGGTTGCGCTGCACCGAATCCAGGGTCTCCTGGGGAAGTGGGTCGAGCACCTTCTCCAGGGCCGTGACTCCGGCGAGCTGCATGTCGTACTCGAGATCGGCGCCGGCCTCCTCGAGGACCTTCAGCGTCGCATCGGTAACTTCCGGGCCGATCCCGTCTCCGGGGACGACTGTGATGGTTTTGGGCATGGTGGGTAGGTTGGTGTAGGTGCGGGGCCCTAGCCCGCCGGTGGAGATGTCAACGCTGGGCGTACCAGAGGATGGTCCGTGAGGCCAGGTCGGCCGCCGAAGCGAGGAGGCGCGGGTCGTCCACCGGGTGGGCGTCCCCCTCCATCACGCCGAACCAGGCCACGTAGCCCGACCGCGGATCGATGAGGGTCATGGTGAGGCGGATCCGCGGATCGGTGTCTTCGGGATTCCTGACGAGCTCCGCCCGGACCGGGATGAGCGCCGCTTCCCCGCCCACCAGCGCCGCCAGTCGGTAGAGGTCGCCGAACAGAGGGTCGCCGACGCGCACCACCTCCGTCCGCAGGAACTGCCCCACGGGGAGCCCCCGGGTCCGTGACTGGAGGCTCGGGGAGCGCTCCAGGGCCCGATCCAGATCCGCGGGGGGCACCCATTGCACCTCGCTCGCCCGGGATCGGAAGGCGAACATCAGCTCGTCGTCCACCTGCGCGGGCACGCCGGCCAACTGCTGGACCGGGTAGACCATGACCTTGCGGCCACGAAGATCAGGGGGGACGCCCTGTGAGGTGCCCGGCTCGGGTGGCGGAGCCGTGCGGGAGCCGCAGCCCGCGCTGGCCACGAGCAGCGCCAGCGCCAGCACGGATGCCACTTTCGAACCACCCTTCATGGGTCTCAACACGGATCTCCGTAGTATGCCGCCGAAGCCGGCACGCTCTCCCGAGCAACCTGGTCGGATCGGACCAGCGAAGGAAAGGTAGACGCCCCACCCCGCATGTTGAACCTCCCGGCGACGGCGGGCGCGCGCCACGACCCCACCCGGCCGGCACCGCCCGTATGGCACACGGGTTGACATCCGGCCTCCGGAATGCCCCATTGGCCGGTCCTTCGCCTGGCCAAGACGCGGCCGAGCGACCCCCGACCAGCTGGAGCACCCGGCATGAGCAATTCCCCCGTGCGGCACGAGAAGTGGAGCGAGATCGAGCACGAGAAGGTCACCGACGACATCTCACGCCGGCTCTTCACCGGCGAGCGGATGATGCGGGCCTACGTCTGTCTCGAGAAAGGCGCCATCGTACCGACGCACAGCCACGAGAACGAGCAGCTCACGTGGATCATCGAGGGGGCGCTCCGCTTCTGGATCGGTGAGGAAGGCTCGGACGACGTGAAGGAGCTGGTCGTCTCCGCGGGCGAGGTCCTCTACATCCCCTCCAACGTGCCGCACAAGGCGGAGGCGCTGGAGGACACCTTCGACGTCGACGTGTTCAGCCCTCCCCGTCAGGACTGGTTGGACGGCACCGACTCGTACTTCAACAGGAAGTAGGGGGCTCCGGAATGGACCTGGGAATCCGTGGACGCGTCGCCGTGGTGTGCGGGTCCAGCCAGGGACTCGGACGTGCCGTAGCAGAGGCGCTGGCCGAAGAGGGCGCGAGGGTGGTCTTGAACTCGCGCTCCCCCGAGAAGCTGGAAGCGGTGCGGAAGGCGCTGGCCGACACGACGGGCGCCGAGGTGGCCGCCATCCCGGCCAACCTGACCGACCCGGCGTCGGTGGAGGCCCTCGTCGAGGGGGCCCGCGAGCGGTTCGGCCAGGTGGACATCCTGGTGACGAACACCGGCGGCCCCCCGTCCGGCCCCTTCGAGTCGCACTCCGCCCAGGTCTGGAAGGAAGCCATCGAGCGGAACTTCGAGAGCGTGGTGAACCTGGTCCGCGCCGCGCTCCCGGGCATGAAGGAACGGCGTTGGGGTCGAATCCTGAACGTGACGTCCATCTCGGTGAAGCAGCCCGTGGCCGGGCTCATCCTTTCCAACGCCATCCGGGCGGGCGTGACCGGGTTCGCGCGCACCATCGCCAACGAGGCCGCGCCCTTCGGCGTGACGGTGAACAACATCCTTCCGGGCTTCACCCGCACGGAGCGGTTGGTGGACCTGGCGGAGGCCCTCTCGTCGCGCGAGGGAGGGACGGTGGAAGAGGCCTACGGGGGGTGGGAGGCGGAGATTCCCATGGGCCGGGTGGGCGAGCCCCACGAGTTCGCCGCCCTCGCCGCCTTCCTCTGCTCCGAGCGCGCCTCCTACATCACGGGACAGTCCGTCGCCGTCGACGGCGGCTGGATCAAGGGACTCATCTGACCGCCGCACTCGGCGTGCGGTCCGTACAACCACAGGACGACGATCTCCATGGGTGCTGTTGCCTTCCAGGAAGCCGACTGGATCTGGAAAGACGGGGCGTTCATCCCCTGGCATGACGCCAATCTCCACCTCTTCGCCACCGCGGTTCAGTTCGGAACCTCGGTGTTCGAAGGAATCCGTGCCTACGAGACGGCCCGCGGACCGGCCATCTTCCGCCTCGACGCCCACATCCGACGTCTATTCGACTCGGCGAAGATCTACCGCATGACACCGGAGATCACCCCCGACGAGGTGCGGCAGGCCAGCTGTGACGTCCTCACCAGGAACGGGCTCAAGAGCGCCTACATCCGGCCCATGGTCCTCCGGGGGTACGGAGCGCCCGGGTTGAATCCCTTCGGAAGCCCCATCGAGGTCTACGTGGGCGCCTGGGCCTGGGGCGCCTACCTCGGGGCCGACGCCCTGGAGCAGGGGATCGACGTCTGCGTCTCGTCCTGGCAACGAGCCATGCCCAACACCTACCCCCAGCGGGCGAAGGCCGGGGGGCACTACGTCAACGCCCAGCTCATGAAGATGGAGGCCATCCAGAACGGGTATGCCGACGCCATCGCCCTCGGCCCGGGTGGCCTGGTCAGCGAAGGAAGCGGCATGAACGTCTTCCTGGTGCGCAACGGCGTGCTCATCTCCCCGTTCCTCGACGGGACCTCTCTGGAGGGGATCACCCGGAGCGCGGTCCTGACCATGGCCCGGGACCTGGGCATTGAGACCCGGGAGCAGCAGGTGCCGCGGGAGAGCCTGTACACGGCCGACGAGATCTTCTTCACGGGCACGGCCGCGGAGGTCACGCCGGTGCGAAGCGTGGACAGGATCCCCATCGGCGACGGGAAGGCCGGGCCGGTGTCCAAGGCCCTCCAGCGCCATTTCCTGGAGACGGTCCGTGGGCAGAACGACGACCCGCACGGGTGGCTCACCTACGTCGACGGGTAGGACGTGAAAAGGGGCGAGGCGCCGAGCCGGCGCCTCGCCCCTTCCCTGTCCCGCCTCACGGCGGAGGACCTACCAGTCGGGGGTCTCGGCCTCTTCCAGCTCGCGGAGGGCCTCACGGAGCCGCTGCTGGTCCGCCTCGCCCACCGCGGTGACCCCGACCGGCCGCTCGCGCCCCGCCGCTCCGCTCCGGATGAGCAGGCCCACCATGAGACCGATGGTCAGGATGCCGACACCGGGGAGGAAGTAGCCCACGAGGTTGAACCCCTCGGTGGGGGGCGCCATGAGTACCTGCGTCCCGAAGTCGGCCACGAAGCTCGCCTGGATGGCCTCGACGGTTTCGCCACGCTCCAGCGACTCGCGAATCCGCATGGACCATACGGGGGAGGTCCCACACTGCATCTGGAACTGGCAGGAGTGCACGTCCAGCCCGCACCCGCAGTCGCACTTCAACGCGGTCTCCAGCAGCATCAGCTTCTCGCCGATCTCTCCCTCGTGGTAATGCTGTCCCGTCGGGGCGTTGGGGTCGAAGCCGGCGTGGGACGGGCCCGTCGACTGCGCGGCGACAGGCCAGGCGGCCAGGGACAGGGCGACGAGCGCCGAGCTGACGATACGAAGCTTCATGACAGGCTCCGGAGAAGACACCATGGTGCGGTCTGGAATCACAACATAACCAACAACCGCCGGGACGTTCCCCATCCCCGGCCGGCCGGCCTCCGCACCGAAAACGATTGCCAGGTCGCCCGGCACGGGTTACTTCATTGCCTCCCGATGCTCTTACGACCGTATGGACACTAGCATGGAACGCGACATGACGATCAAGCGACGCGACTTCCTCAAGAAAGCGGGTGCAAGCGCCGCCGGCGTGGCCGCTCTGGGCGCCTGCGGAGGCGGCGAGACCGCCGCGGTGGGTGGCGGAGCCGCGGTCGAAGGACCGCAGGTGAATTGGCGTCTCGCCACCAGCTTCCCGCCCAGCCTGGACATCCTCCACGGCGCGGGGGTCCGCATCGCCGAGCGCGTGTCAGAGCTCACCGGCGGCAACTTCACCATGCGGGTCTATGCGGCCGGCGAGGTGGTCCCCGCGCTCCAGGTCATGGACGCGGTCATGCAGGGCACCGTCCAGTGCGGTGTCTCCCCCGGCTATTACTACACGGGGAAGAACCCCGCCCTGGCGTTCGACACCGCCATTCCGTTCGGCCTCACGTCCGAGCAGCAGTACTCCTGGCTCATCGCCGGGGGCGGCCTCGAGCTCCTCAACGAGATCTACTCCGAGTTCGGCGTGGTCATGTTCCCCGCCAACTCCACCGGCGGGCAGATGGGCGGCTGGTTCCGCGAGCCGGTGAACAGCCTCTCCGAGCTCAACGGCCTCCGTTTCAGGATCCCCGGCATCGGCGGTGAGATCATGTCCCGTCTCGGAGCCACGGTGCAGGTCCTGGGCGCGTCGGAGATCTACCCTGCCCTGGAGCGTGGAGCCATCGACGCCACCGAGTGGGTGGGACCGTACGACGACGAGAAGCTCGGCTTCTACCAGGTGGCCAAGAACTACTACTACCCGGGATGGTGGGAGGGTGGCGTCACCATGGGGCTGCTCATCAGCCAGCGGCACTACGACGAGCTCCCCACCAACTACCAGAACATCCTCAGGGCCGTGTGCGCCGAGACGTACGCCGACCGGCTGGCGCGGTACGGACACGCCAACCCGCTGGCCCTGCAGCGCCTGGTCACCGAGCACGGCGTGACGCTCCGCCAGTTCCCGCAGGAGATCATGGACGCCGGTTGGCAGGCTTCGCAGGACTACCTGCAGGAGCAGGCCGCCGCCAGCGATTCGTTCCGCCGCGTCTACGAGTCGTACGACGCGTTCCGGAGGCTGGCGTTCCAGTACGGCGCCGGAAACCAGCTCACCTACGAGCAGAACACGTTCACGAGGATCGGAAGCCCCCAGATGACCGAGGGCTGATCGGGACGGCGCTCACGGAGCGCGAGCGGCCCCGCGGATCTTCGGATCCGCGGGGCCGTTTTTCGTTCGTGGAGGGGCCGGAGGGCCGACGGATCAAGCGCTATCGCTTTCGGGCCAGCGTCACCCCGTCCCCGATGGGCACCAGGCTCATGGAAACCCGGACGTCGTCCCGCACCTTCCGGTTGAAGGCACGGATCGCCCGTGTGGCGACGTCGTCCACGGACGTATCGGCCACCTTGCCGTGCCAGAGCGTATTGTCCACGGCGACGAGGCCTCCCGGGCGGAGGAGCTGGAGTGCGTGCTCCCAGTACCCGTCCAGCCCCTTCTTGTCCGCGTCGATGAACGCCATGTCGAACGTCCCCGCACGCCCATCGTCCAGAAGCTCCGCCAGCGTGTCCGCCGCCGGACCGATCCTGAGATCGATACGATCCGAGACGCCCGCCTCCTCCCAGTAGCGCCGGGCCACCCGCGTCCATTCGTCGCTGAGGTCACACGCCA
>CAYGKI010000032.1:13956-15468 GCA_964350235.1 uncultured Gemmatimonadaceae bacterium
GGCGCCGACGAGCTCCACCAGCAGGGCCAGGAACTGCCCCTGCTCCGGGCTGATCTGCATGTGCCCCTTCTCCAGGCCGGCGGTCTCTTCACGGAGACGACGGAGCACGTCCGACTCGCGGAGGGAGGACGTCAGGATGTAGCTGTAGAGGGCATCGTCGACGGGGGTGGTCCTTCGGCTCATGGGAGCTCCAGCGCTCTGTAGCAGTACCATGCCGCGGCACTCCGCCACGGGCGCAGCCGTCGGCCCAGGGGCTCGAGCTCCCTGGCGGCGGGAGCCTGGTCGAGCCCGTGGATCAGCGCGTACCCCTGACGCACGCCCAGGTCCCCCACGGGCCACACGTCGCCGCGGCGGAGCCGGAAGAGGAGGAACATCTGGGCCGTCCAGACACCGATGCCTCTCACGAGCGTCAGCCGACGGACCACTTCGTCGTCGGGCTGACCCTCCAGGTCGTCCAGGAGGACTTCCCCCGAGCCCACCTTCTCCGCCAGGTCGCGCACGGCCGCCAGCTTCGCCGCCGAGAGGCCCGCCGCACGGGACGCCTCCTCCGAGGTGGACAGCACGGCCTCGGGCCGCACGTCTCCACCGAGCACGTCCACGAAACGGCGGTGGATGGTTCGGGCGGCAGCGCCGGCCAGCTGCTGGTGACAGACGGCTCGGACGAGGTACGCGAAGGGAGGATCGTCCAGGCGGGGAATTCGTACCGGGCCGATCCTCTCGACCCAGGGGCCGAAGGCTGGGTCTTCGGCGAGGGCGGCCGCGGCGACCCGGGGCTTCAGCAGGGCGGGGCCGGCCACCTCAGTCCGCCGGGGGGCGCGTCGGGACAGGGAGGGCGCATCCGCCCCGGTTCCCTGCCCCGACGCGCGGCATCACGGCGTCGGGAGGGCCAGGTACCCGAGGAAAGCGAGCACGACGATCTGGATGGCGATGAAGGGTATCGCCCCGCGATAGATGGACGTGGTCTCGATGTTCCTGGGTGTGACGCCTCGTAGATAGAACAGGCTGAACCCGAACGGCGGCGTCAGGAAGGACGTCTGGAGATTCACCGCCAACAGGATGCCCAGCGCCGTGAGGTCCACGCCGAGGACGATGGCCGGCGGCACGATGAGGGGCACGATGATGAAGGCGATCTCGAAGAAGTCGATGAAGAACCCGAGGAAGAAGACCACCAGGTTCACCACGATGAGGAACCCGAGGGCGCCCCCGGGAATCCCGGTGAGCATGTGCTCGATCCAGATGTCTCCATCGAAGCCGCGGAACACCAGCGCGAAGGCCGTGGACCCGATGAGCAGGAACACCACCATGATGGTGAGGCGGCTGGTCTCCTCCATGGCCGCCCGCAGCGTGGTCATGTTCAGCTGCCTGTTGAGCGCCGCCAGCACCATGGCGCCCACGGCGCCCAGCGCACCCGCCTCCGTGGGCGTGGCCACGCCGGCGAAGATGCTCCCCAGGACCACGACGATGAGCGTCAGCGGCGGGAGTAGGGAGAGCACCACCCGCTTGAGGAGCTCC
>CAYGKI010000033.1:0-13129 GCA_964350235.1 uncultured Gemmatimonadaceae bacterium
CCGGTCTGGACCACGCGATCGAACGACGCGGTGCGCATCTCCGACGGGACCGGGAGCTCGATACCCATCTCGGCGAGACGGGCCTCCGGGTCGTAGGAAGGCGCGGCCTGGGCTGCCATCCCCAGGGGAGCCAGGGCGATGGCCAGCATGGGGAGGAGGGCGGCGCGAACGGTGACGGACCATGACCGGAGGCGGGAGGAGCGCGGCATGTGGAACTCCAGAGTCGACGCGGGGACAGGGGTGGCTCGGTTGGACACCGATCTTGCCCCGCCGGGGCGAAGGCCGCAATCAGGGAGACCGCCGCGGCACGGTCGGCGCCGGCTCAGATCCAGCGGCGGACCCGGCGTTTGTAGGTGAGGTAGGCCGCCCCGAACTTCTCCTCCAGGTACCGCTCCTCGGGGAGGATGGCGAGCTGGCGCAGGGCCAGGGCGCAGAGAGGAGTCAGCGCCAGGACCCATCCGTTGGAGTTCACGACCGCCGCGCCCACGCACACGATGACCATCATGAGATACATGGGATTCCGGGTGAGTCGGAAGGGTCCGTCGTCGACGATGCTCAGCGTGGGCTTCCAGGGGTTCTCGCTCTGGCCCGACCGTCGAATGGCCGCCACCGCGGGAAGGCCGAGCACCAGAACCGTCGCAGCCACCAGGCCACCTCCCAGCCAGTAGCGCGCGGGCGTGGGGAGGCCCAGGGGGAAGGGCCACCGCGCCTGGAGCCCGCCGCCCAGCAGGATGGTCGCCAGAGGCGCGGCCGGGGGGAAAATCCGGACGCGCGCCCGGTCGCCGGCATGGCTCTTCGTCATGTCTCACCTCGAGTCGGGGGTCCGCCGCCGACAACATAGACCCGGGGACCGCGCGCGGCGAAGCCGTTGCATGGTCGGGCGCCGTGCCCTATCTCAGCGTCGGGTAGTCTTCCGGGAACGTGACGATGGGAGGTGTGGACATGAAGACGGGCGCATGGTTGATGGCGGGCGCGGTGGTGTTGATGAGCACGGGGAGACCCGTGGCCGCGCAGCAACCTCCACCGCCGTCCTGCGAGGACCTGGAGGTCCACCGGCAGTGGGACTTCTGGGTGGGCGAATGGGACGTGGTGGTCAACGACGCCAACCGGACCCCGGCGGGACGGAACAGCATCCGTTCCCTGCACCAGGGATGCATGCTCCTGGAATCCTGGACCGGCGCTTCGGGGGGAACCGGGTCGTCGGTGAACTTCTACGACGGAGCCCGCGGCGTGTGGCGGCAGGTCTGGGTGGCCCCCGCATACGTCATCGAGATCGAAGGTGGACTCGACGACAACGGCGCCATGGTCCTGGAGGGAGAGCTCCGAGCCTTCGTGTCGGGCAACGTGTCGCCGTTCCGGGGGACGTGGACCGAGCTGGAGGACGGCGTCGTGAGACAGAGGTTCGAGATCGCCGACCCGGACACGGGCGCATGGACGGTGTGGTTCGACGGGCTCTACCTGCGGCGCGACTGAGGGGCCCCGACCTCTCCCGGGCAGGCCGGAGCCGCCCGGGAGAGGCCCCGCCCACCCTCCCACCGGGCACAGATCGTCCTCCACGCTGTAACAGGGCACGGTCAGGTCCAAGCTGCGTCCCCCACGGAGCGGTACGATGCGAAGCGTGGTCGTCGCATTCATGCTCGTCACACTGCACGGCACCCTCCGGGCCCAGGAGCCTCCCGCCCGGAGCGTGACGGATGAGCTCGCGCGGATGGTGGACGCGCTGCGGCGCGGTGCGGCCGTGCGGATCGGCGACCGTCGCATCCTCCCCGACGACCTGGTGCTGGCCGTCTACGCGCGCGCCGGCACCCAGCCGATCTGGACCAGCCGGCACGCCGTGGGCGACTTGGAGACGGCCATCGCGGGCGTGAGCCGCGACGGCCTGGATCCCGAGCATTACCACCTGACGGCCATCGCGGACCGGACCGGCGCGACCGACGCGCGGGCCACCGCGGAGCTGGACATCCTCGGCACGGACGCGCTGGTCCGCTCGAGCCGCGATCTCCGCTTCGGAAGGGTCGAGCCCGACGGCCCCACCGACAGCGCCCTGGCGACGTGGATGTTCGGGGGCGACGACGGAGCCGAGCGCTTGATGGAGGTAGTCGAGTCCGGGCGCATCGGCGACGCCCTCGACACCGTCCGGCCCGGACACTTCGTCTACCGGGGCCTGGTTCAGGCGCTGGAGGACCTGCGTTACATCCAGGGCGCCGGTGGCTGGCCTCGGCTCGCCGCCGGACCCACCATGGGCCTTGGACGCTTCGATCCGCGCGTCCCGGAGCTCCGGCGACGCCTCGGTCTCGCCGAGGATCCCTCCGTGCCCGGTGAGGAGCCGAGCTTGAGGTTCGACGAGCGCCTCGAGGAAGCGGTCAGGATCTTCCAGCATCGCCACGGGCTGAACGAAGACGGACTGGTGGGTGCGCTGACCCTTTCGGCGCTGAACGTCCCGGTGGAGCGCCGCATCGATCAGATCCGCGTCAATCTCGAGCGGGCCCGCTGGATCGCGCACGCCGTCCCCGACACCTTCGTGGCCGTCAACGTGGCCGGGGCCAAGGTCTATCTCCTCCAGGGCGACTCGGTGGTGTTCGAGACCCGGGGCATCGTGGGGACGGAGTTCACGCAGACGCCGGTGTTCGCCGCGACCATGACCTACATCGACCTCAACCCCACGTGGACCGTCCCGGCGGGGATCGTCGAGGAGGTCCTCGGCCAGGTTCAGAGAGACGCGGGCTACCTGGAGCGACAGGGCATGCGGGTGCTGGACGCGTCGGGAAGGGAGGTGGATGCCGCCGGTGTCGACTTCTCGCGCTACACCGCGGACAGCTTCCCCTACGTGTTCCGGCAGGACCCCGGCCCGCTGAACGCTCTGGGCCGGATCAAGCTCATGTTCCCGAACCGACACAGCGTCTACCTGCACGACACGCCCACCCGTGGCCTCTTCGCCGCCGAGCAGAGGCTCTTCAGCCACGGGTGCATTCGCGTCCAGGAGCCACTGGCCCTGGCGGAGCGGGTCATCGGCGACCCTGATGCGTGGAACGTGGAGACGCTGGAAGCGGCCATCGCCACCGGTGAGACGCGCACCATCGACCTGGACAGGCCCGTTCCCGTGCTCGTGCTCTACTGGACCGCGTCGGTGGACCTCCACGGCGAGCTCCACTTCTACGGAGATCCCTACGACCGGGACGCGGCCGTCCTGGCCGGGATCGACGCCGACCCCGGCCGGGGAACTACGGTACCCCGGCCACGGTAGGAAGCTGAGCGAGCGAGCGTCCCTCCCGGCTCCGCGCGACCAGACCTACGCCCGAAAGACGAGGCCCGCGCCCGTGCGAGATACGCCACCACATCGCTTCCCCATGCGCCTGCGCGCCTCCGTCTGGCTTTCGCTGGCGCTCACTGCCCTGCTCCCCGCGGTGGCCAACGCCGACTCGGCGCCGGATCCGGAGGAGGCCATCGCCGCCCTGTCCGGCGCGGTGACGACCACCAGCCATCCCGAGGCGCTGGAGCTGGCCATCCGGGCCTACCACGAGTACCGGGCCGCGCACCCCGACCGGGTCGTCAAGCCGTACCTCTACTTCGTGGACCTTGGCCTCGACAACCTCACGCCGCGGGGATACGTGTTCGACATGGAACGGCTGGAGGTGGTGGAAGGCCCGTTCGCCGTCGCCCACGGGAGTGGGTCCAGCAGCACGCGAAACGCCGTGCCGTCCACGTTCTCGAATCGCCCGGGGAGCCACGCGTCCTCGCTGGGCCTCTACCTGGCCCAGGAGACCTACGAGTTCCGGGGTCGCGCCGGTGGTCGAGCGTACCGGTCCGTGGGGCTTCGACTGCGCGGGGAGTCGGGCTCGTTCAACGACGCGGCCCGCGCCCGTGGGATCGTGGCGCACGGGGCACCGTACGTGACCCACCGGGGAGCCGGGCGGAGCGAAGGGTGCCCGGCCATGGAGCCGGAGCGGGCGGAGCGCCTGCTTCCGCTCATCGCCAACGGGGGCGTGGTCTTCATCTTCTCGCCCAACGACGAGCGCTGGCTTCGGGACGGCCCCTGGGTGCGGGCGGCTCAGCAGCAGTAGCGCTCAGCCTCCCGGACGCTTCTTCCCCGCGCCGTAGCGGTCCACCGCGACTTCGACGCGGCGCACCACGTCTTCCACGGTGATCTGCTCCATCCGCCCGCTCTTCGGAGCGGCCAGAGATGGATCGGGTGGGGCGCCTTCCTCGTTGTACCGATCCACCCAGAGGTCCTCGTACTTCCTGTACGGTCCCACCCGCCAGGGATTGGTGTGCCCGTAGAGGCCCACCACCGGAACGCTCATGGCGCGCGCCATGTGGAGCGGACCCGTGTCGGGAGCGATCACCAGGTCCGCGCCGTGGATCCTCCAAAGCAAGGGACGGATGCCGTCGCCCATGGCCAGGACGGGCTTGGCCTGCGCCGCGCCGTGGATCTCCGCCGCCACGCGCCGCTCCCGCTCCGACGGCCCGCCGAGGAGCATGCTGTCGAATCCGAAGTCCCGATGGAGGATGTCCACCAGCGAGGCCCAGCGCTCGGGAATCCAATCCTTGGCGCGGTGCGCTGAAGTCGGCACGACGGCGACCACGGGACGCTGGAAGCCGGCGTAGAACGCCCCCTGCTCCTCCCGCTCGGCGGCGGTGGCCTCGAGGCGCCACTCCAGCGGCTCCGGATGGACACCGAGCGGGGCCAAGAGCTCGAGGAACATGTCCTGGGTGTGCCGCCTGGGCCCTGGAAGACGCTCGTTGGCGAAGAGCCAGGTGAGGTCGCGTGCCCGGTCCCGGTCGAAGCCCACGCGTCGGGGCGCGCCCGAGAACAAGGTGGGAAACACGCTCTTGAAGTAGATGTTGAAGTTCAGCGTCACCTGGGGGCGCATCCTCGACATCTTCTCGCGCAGCTCCATCACGCCCCGTAGCCCACGTCGCTTCTCGAAGACCACGACTTCATCGACGGCCGGGTGGGGCTCCAGGACCGGTGCGGACATGGGCTCCACCACCCATGTGATCCGCGTCGAAGGGTCGGCGCGCTTCAAGGCGTTGACCACCGGAAGTCCGTGGATGACGTCCCCCAGCCCCGAGAGCAGGACCACGCAGACGTGACCGCTCAACGCCCGTGCACCGCATGGAAGACCGGGGTCCCCGCCGTCGAGCGGGGTCTCGCCACGGGCAGGAACCGCGTCTCGGGTCGACTCACGCCGAGGGCGGGACGCCGGCGGACTGCGCTCGCTCCAGCTCCTGGATCCTCCGCTCCATGGCCTCCATCCGCGCACGCAGCCTGGGGAGCCGGCGAACGGAGGCGCGCTGACGCTGCTCCGTACGGAGGTCGATGGCGGGATCGCCCTTGAGCACGGCACCGTCCGGCACGTCGTTGGTGATCATGCTGAACGCGCCGCACTGGACGCCGTCACCGATGCGCACGTGGTCGGTCACGCCACAGTGACCGGAGATGATCACGTGGTGTCCCAGCACCGACGAGCCGCCGACGGCCGTCATGGCGATCAACATGCTGTGGTCTCCGACGACCACGTTGTGCCCGATGTGCACCTGGTTGTCCGTCTTCACGCCGTTGCCCACGCGGGTCGCGCCGGTGCGCCCCCGGTCGATGGTGTTGTTGGCACCGATCTCCACGTCGTCGCCGATCTCCACCCAGCCCGTCTGCGGGATCTTCACCTGACGACCCGCCCGAAACAGGAATCCGAAGCCGTCCGCTCCGATGGTGCTGTTGGGATGGATGATCACCCGGTCCCCGATCCTGATCCGCTCGCGGACGACCACGTTCGGGCCCAGGACGCAGTCCTCGCCGATGGTCGTGTCGTCGCCCACGCGCACGCCGGCGTGGAGCTCCGTCCCACGCCCGATGACGGCGCCTCTGCCCACGGAGACGTGGGGGCCGATCCGGGCTCCGTCGATGACGGCCCCCTCGCCGATGGAGGCCGTGGGGTCCACACCCGCGGCCAGGGCGTGGGGGGGCGGCGCCAGCCACTCCTGGACGCGCACCATGGCCAGGTCGGGATCCGGCACGCGGACGAGGGAAGCCGACGTGGAGAGGGGTTCCGCCTGGGGCAGCACGATGGCCCCCGCCGAGGACGTGGCCGCCTTGGCGAGGAAGGCGCGCGAGCCCACCCAGGCGATGTCGCTGGGCCCCGCCTCGTCCAGGTTGGATACCGCCGACACGACCCTGTCCGGATCGCCCTCCACGGTGGCCTCCAGGCGCGCCGCGATCTCACCCACGGTCAATCCGGATGGTGCAGCCAATTCAGGTCCCTCCAGGTCGGCGGCCTTCGATTCGGACGACCCGGGGAGAAGGCGCTCGGTGTTCTTGAACCCACCGCGGCGCCTCGAGGACGCGAACGCGATCGGACGATCCAGCGCGGCTGGACATGAATCCGGCCGGAGCGCGGCGGAGAGGTTACCCAGGGACCTTCGGCCGGCGCAACCCGTGCGCCCGCGCCGGTCACGCCTTAACAGCCTCGCGAATAATACCAAACGACGGGGTCCCCCGATGGCCGGTGGGCAGGGATCCACCCGGCCACCGACGACGAGCCGTCCCCGCCCTCGCAGGGGCTTTCCCGCAGCACCGAGATCCGGAGCCACGGATATCCCCCGATGAGCCGGACCTCGTGGACCTCGACAGGGACCTCACGTTGCCCCGGCGCCACGGGCGCCCGCACCGGGTTGCCCGCCCCCGGGGAGGGCCATACGAAGCCGTGCCACGGGCGCTCGATGTAGTTGAGCCGGGCCACCGCCACATCGGGGAACGGGTAGTAGGTCCCGGCGAAGTCCGGGGGCAGCCACCCGTTCCGCCCATCGGCCAGGCGCAGCCTGTACCACCCGTCCGACACGCCGAAGACGACGGCGGCGGGCTCCTCGTATCCCACTTCTCGGACGACGAGGGCGTCGTATCCGTCCACTTCGGCGGCGACAGCGGATCCGGAACGGGGCTCCTCGAAAAGGCGAGCGAACCCGGCATGGGTGAAGCCCGAGACGTCGAGGAGCCCCACCAGCGTCTCATTGTCCGGGTCGCTCGGGTGGGGGGCGTTGGCCGTCACCCCCTCGAGCACGCGCATGCCCGCCAGGGCGTTGAGCCGCGTCGGAACGAATCGTGCCGGAACGTCGCTGAAGGAGCCGGGATCTTCTCCCTCCATGGGAAGAAGCACGCGACTGCCCGAACAGGTATCGATGCGCCAGGGCTCGTCGGCGCCGCCGTCCGTAGCCCGGGCGAACAGGACGTAGGTCGCCAGCATGTCCCGGGGGACACCACACCCGGCGGTGTCCCCTGCGGTGCGGTAGACGACGGTATCGCCTGCGAAGGCGCCCGGACGGGGCGTCCAATGCGGTGCGCCCAGGAGCCGGAACGTCAGATCCACCTCCGCCGACCCGGGCACCGCCCGCAGGGTGTTGAGCTGGGCGACCACGACTTCGTCGGCGTCGGCGAAGTACGCGTCCAGCGTGCGCTCCTCACATCGACACGATTCCGGAGCGTCGCAAAGGACCGCAAGCGACAGCGCCGCCCCCAGGGCGATGGACTTCATGCGGAAGCTCCGGCGCGGTGGACGAGCCAGCCTCCCAGCATGCCGGCAACGGCGGCAATGGGGGCGAAGAACAGGGGCACCACCACGAACTCGATGCCGTGCGGCCACATGGGAGCCACACGTTCAGGCAGGAAGGACGGCCAGTAGGAGCCGTGCGCCCACGTGAGGAGAAGCAGAACGAGGGAGATGCCTGCTAGGGCCATGGCCCCGATGGGCCCGGCGGAGCCGAAGCGCCGGTACACGCCCAGGGCGACGGTCAGGAACAGGACCGGGATCGTCCCTACAAAGCCGAGCACGAGAAGGTTGAGCCGATCGGCTCCGTACTGCGCCGCCAGGGCATCCAGAGTGCCCCCGAGGCCCATCCCCGCCAGGAGCCCGCAGGCGGAGAAGACTACCGGTGGGATCATGAGCGCGGCGACCGAGGAGAGCGCCAGGAAGCGGAGCAAGCTGAACCGAGGTGTCGGCACGTGGCTTCTAACGTCCGTCGGGGACCGGCGAGGTGACGTCACGGATGGTACGCCGCAGCCCACGACGCAGCCAAGGCGCGGGGGAGGATTCCGCTACCCGCCGCCCCCGCGCGCCGGCCTCCCTAATGGCCCCACCCCAGCTGGCGCATGGCCCAGGCGTCGTTCCAGATCTTCGTCATGTGACGGATGCGGTCTCCGTCGAACTCCATGACGTAGACGTAGTCCGTCTCGACGCGCTTGCCGTTGGGCGGCACGGGACCACCCTCACCGGAGTGCGTTCCCTTGAACACCGCGAATCCGGACACCGAGTTGCGATCCTCGTCCACGGCGAACGAGCGGAGCTCGTACTCGGCGTCGGGCACGGGGCCGGCGATGAGACCCGCCATGGCGTCGGTGTACGCCTCGATGGTGCGGATGTCCGCGAAGGTGTCGGCCTGCGCCGAGAACGAAGCGTCGGGGTGGCAGTACGCCGCGCACGCGGCCCATCCCTTCCCGGTCTCACAGGCATCGAAGAATGCGGCGGCCGTGTCCTTCATCGAGCTCATGAGCGGCTCCTACGTCTGCGTTCTTGGGGGACTTGGGCCGACAGGCCCGGATGGAGCGGCCAGTATGGGCCGCCGGGGCCGCACCGCGCCAGCCTTCCCGCGTCCGGCTCGCCCCGACGCGCGTGGGGGCGTATTCTCTCCGATCGCGACCCTGCCCGTTCCGGAGATCCCATGACACCTCTCGTCCGTCTCGCCCTATCGAGCCTCCTCGTCGGCGTGCTCGCGGCGCCCGCCACCGCCCAGTCCGGTTCGTTCGGCAACGCGGTCCTGGTGGACGGCGACGCCATCATCGTCGGCGAGCCCAACAACACCTTCCGTCCCGGCACCGTCTACCTGTATGGGAAACGGGGCGGGAGCTGGGTGGAGACGGGTCGTCTGACGGCACCGGACGCGGAGCGGGCGGACGGCTTCGGGGCCCTCCTGGCATCTACGGGTACCACCCTCTTCGTGGCGAGCCGCGACGGTCGCATCGACGCCTTCGAGCGTTCGGGCGGGGACTGGGCCCACGCCTCCGTGCTCGACACCGAGGCACTGGCGACTCTGGACCCGCGCTGCAACTACAACGGGTACTGCGGGGTCGATTTCGGGTTCTCCATGGCGGCCGCGGGGGACTGGCTCCTGGTGGGCCAGAGCGGGATCCAGACGGAGCAGAGCCGACTGGCGCTCCGCCGCGGGAACGACGACGACCAGGAGGGGCCGGCGGGGATGGTCTACGCGTACCGGCGCGGACCGGATGGCCGCTGGTCCGAGGCCCAGCGCTTCCAGGCGCCGGCTTCCGCCGGCGGGGACGCGTTCGGCGCCGCCATCGCCATGAGCGAGGATCGCGCCCTGGTGGGGGCGCCGTTCGCGGACGGGAGCGACGGCGCCGCCGAGGCCGCGGGTCGGGTCTTCGAGTACCGCCTGCGGGGCGGGACGTGGCAGGCTTCCGGGGAGCTCCCGGTGGAGGCGGAGGCGCAGGCGTCGTTCGGCTCCGCCATCACCATGGCCGGCGACCGGGTGCTCGTCGGCGCGCCCAACGCCGGCCTGGAGGTCGGCGCCGTGTACATGTACAGCCTCGCGGAGAACGGGGACTGGTCACCACCCACCCGGATCGACGCACCGGAGCCGGCAGAGCGCGACGTCTTCGGCAACGCCGTGGCTTTCGCCGGCGAAGACGTCTGGATCGGGGCCCCCGTCGCTCGAGGCATCGAGACCGGAATGACCTTCGTCTTCTCGGACGCCGGGGCGCGCACCTTCCGGTTCTCCGAGGAGGAAACCAACACGGAGGACTCCTTCGGGCACCGTGTGGTCTCGGGCGGCGAGGTCGTCGCCGTCACCGCCTCGGGTCTCGACCATCAGGCCGGCGGCGTCTTCGTCTACGAGCGGGACGGAAGCGGCGCCTGGCAGCAGGTGGATCTCCTCCTCAGCCCGCCCGACGCCATGGGCGCGGTGACCGGCGAGGAGCGCCGGTGCACCGACGGCTCCGTGGAGCAGTTCGACTGCAACGACATCGAGCTGTACGCCTACGTGCCCGGCTCCATGCTCACCGCGCCCGAGCGCGCTCGTGGGGTCCGGGCCAACGACAACTGGGGATGGACCGACGCCGCCACCGGGCGGGAGTACGCCCTGGTGGGTCGCAACGACGGCACCTCCTTCATCGACATCACCGACCCCACCAATCCCGTGCTCCTGGGTGATCTCCCGAAGACCCCCAACACGCCCAGGTCCCAGCTGTGGCGCGACATCAAGACGTTCAAGGACCACGCCTTCATCGTCGCCGACGGCGCCGGAGCCCACGGGATGCAGGTCTTCGATCTGACGCGACTGAGGGACGTCACGAACCCACCCGTCATCTTCGAGCCCGACCTCCTCTACCGGGGCGAGGGCGTCAACGTCGTCGAGAGCACCCACAACGTCATCATCAACGAGGACACCGGGTTCGCCTACCTCACCAGCCGAGGGTGCGCCGGGCTCCACATGGTGGACATCAACGATCCCCTCGACCCGACCTTCGTCGGCTGCTCCGACCCTGGGGACGCCCACGACGCGCAGTGCGTGCTCTACGACGGTCCCGACGCGTCGTACCACGGCCGCGAGATCTGCCTCCGCATGTCGGGCAGCAGCTTCCAGATCTCGGACGTCACGGACAAGGCCAACCCCGTGGAGCTCTCCAACGCCTCGCACCCGAACCCGGCGTACATGCACCAGGGTTGGCTCACCGAGGATCAGCAGTACTTCATCATGAACGACGAGAGCGACGTCATCGCCGGGAACGTCGAGACCACGCGCACCCTCATGTGGGACGTGGCGGACCTCGAGGATCCGGTCCTCGCCCTGGAGTTCTTCGGCTCGCTGCCGGCCAGCGCGCACAACCTCTACGTGAAGGGCGACTTCACCTACCAGGCGAACTACAAGTATGGGCTGCACATCCTGGACACCTCGGACCCGATGAATCCGGTGGAGGTGGGGATGTTCGACACCGCACCGTACGGGGACGGGCCGGGGTTCGGCGGCGCGTGGAGCAATTACCCCTTCTTCGAGAGCGGCGCCATCATCGTGACGAGCATGCAGGAGGGGTTCTTCATCCTGAAGAAGAGGCCGCCGCCGGTGTCCTGAGCGGAAGCGGCCCGCTCAGAGCTCCAGCTCGATGAGGCGCCCCACGGGGCTCCCGCTCACCGGATCCCAGAGCCTCAGGTTGATACGGATGGGGCCGGACGCGGGTCCGTAGGCGTCCACCCACGCGCGGGCCAGGGGCGTCAGGTCGAAGACCCGCTCCTCCGTGAGGTAGGCGTCGCACGGGTCGTCGTCGTCGTCGTGGGTGACGAGGGCGTTGAGCTGCACCGGATTGGACTCCAGCCACCCGCCCCACCCCACCAGGTCCATACGGTGGGACCCACAGCCGCCACCGTAGGAGACCTGGGCGCGGAGGGTCGTACCGACGGCCTCCACCGACCCGAGCGCATACGCGTCCGTAGGCCAGTCGGAGGCTTCCGTGTCCGGAGCCACGAGCATGGGCACCCGGCCCCGGCTCAATACGGCGATGTGGCCCATGACCGTGGCCAACGCCGCCGGAAGGGTCTGGTCGGTCCCCTGGACGCGCGCCGTCCGGTTCCCCCTCGTATAGCTGAGGTCGTAGCCGATCTGGTCGCAGCAGTCGCTCCCGTGATTCCCCGCCTGGAGGAAGACACCGGCCCCCTCCAGCCTACGCGCAAGATCGGAGACCTGGGCCTCGGACACCGGGACGATGACCTGGCCTTCCTCGAAGTCGCAGTGCGCCTCGCAGCTCACCCCCACCACCTCCAGGGCCTCACCGTCCACCGTGAACGCGTAGGACTGACCGATGAAGCCCCCGGACACGGCGAGGGTGATGGTCACCTCGTCCGTCACGATGGGGCCCAGCGGGTCGCTGGAGGCACAGCCCACCAGCCCCATCATGCACAGCCATGCCACCGCCCTCGGGTGCCCGCGGATCATCCTCGTCTCCTTCCTGCCGTGAAGCGACATGCGTCTCCCTGGCAACGAGCGGACCACCCGTCGCGTGACGCGCCGTCCCGTGGCGCCGCCCGTTGCGGCACGTCCCGGACCCGGCGCAGGTTCAGGATCCCATCCCGCACCCCAACGCGTTGCCGACGAGGAACCGCCCATGAACGCCAAGGACGCCATCAAGACCCAGTACCATCTCTTCTATCTCACCATGAAGATGAACCTGGACGGCATGTCGGCGGAGGACTCGATCCGTCAGCCCGCGCCCGGGGGGAACTGCGCCAACTGGATCGTAGCGCACCTGGTGGGCGCGCAGAACGCCGCCATGGGCCTGGTGAACGCGCCGCCCGTGTGGGACAACGACGCCATCGAGACGTCGGGGGATCCCATCACCTCGGCGGAGGAAGCCTTCGATTGGGACACCATGGTGTCCAAGTTCCTCGAGTCCGAGGCGCGCTTCATGGAGGGCATGGACGGCCTCACGGACGACGACCTGGACGACGGCGGCTTCACCGACCCATTCGGGAATCAGGTGACCCGGGGCGAGCTGCTCAACTTCCTGGCCATGCACCAGAACTACCACGCCGGCCAGATGGGGATCTCCCGCCGGCTGGCCGGGCTGGAGGGCGCCATCGGCGGACCCGGCTGAGGATCCCCCGAGGGTGACGGATCAGAGATGAGCGCCGGGCTCCGGCTGCCACGTCCACCAGCCGCACGCCCGTCTCAGGGCGCCAACGGGCCGAAGTCCGGCGGCGGCAGCCGGTGCCCCGTGGCGGCCTCGTATGCCGTGCCCACCTGGATCAACAGGGGCTCGTCACCCTGATTCGCGAAGAACGTGATGGCGATGGGCATGGGATGGCGCATCCGGGTCTCATCTACGCCGTCCGGGAGCACGGACACGTAGGTCGTCCGATCGCCGCTCAACGCATGCGTGGGCTCGTAGACGATGTCGTTCATGCCAGCGGGCACGACCACGCGAGGGATCTGGAGGAACGGGGTGATCCCCTCCAGGCTGTGCGTGCCCACGTTCGGCCCCTGGATCCTGGGCGTGGGCACAGTGTTCTCCGGATGCACGAAGAGATCGATGCCGTTCTCCCGCATCATCATCTGAAGCGCCAATCGGCCCACG
>CAYGKI010000033.1:13139-15334 GCA_964350235.1 uncultured Gemmatimonadaceae bacterium
TGTGTCCGTCCCAGCGAAGCCAGTTCTCGGCACCGGCCCGGGACGCGTCCTCCCGGAACTTGGCGTTGGCCACCCAAGCGCTCCAATCCGTGATGCGCGCATCCCCCCGCTCGAGGAGGTAGCGATCGATGTCGAACGTGAAGCTCCGGCACCCACGCGGGCATGGGATCGCCGCGAAGTCGCTGAAGTTCGTGAGGCCGACGGCGTCGGTGAGCGGCGCCTCACCCCGGCTGAGGGCCAGGAGGTACTCCGTGGACGTCACGTCCCAGCCGGGCACGTCGAAATAGAGCGCACCGCGCTCGTCCCGACGGGTGAAGATCTCGGGCATGACTTCGGGGAGGATACGCGCCAAGGCATCACCGAACGTGAACGTGGCGTCCGGGATACCCGGGTCGTCGGGATAGTCGGGATGGCGCACCTCGACCAGCTCGGCGCCCAGCCGGTCGCGTAGCACGGTCAGGATCTCACCGTCGACCTGGTCCGAGATGGCTCGGTGGTTCGGCGTCCGCACCACCATGTGCTCCCGGAACACGGCGATCCGGACACCTTCCAGGGGCCGCGGCGCTCGCTCCAGGTCTGCGGCGCTCACGGCCGAGCGCGCATAGGGCTCGGCAGAGACCACGGCGCCAGGGAAGGCGCTGAAAGGATCTTCCCGGAAGTAGCCCGGCTCGGGGCGCTGGATGGCGTCCAGGACCCGCGCCGCGTCGGTGAGGGTGCGGGTGTGGATGCCCGGGCGATCGACGAACATCTGGCTTCCGATGCCGCCCTGCCCTGGCACCAGGCCTTTGGTAGCCAGGAGCAGGGCGATGCCGTTCCGCGAGGCAGGTCCCTGACACGACGCGTTCGTCTGCTCACAGATGCCCACCATGGCCAGGTTCGCTCCGATGGCAGCACCCGAGCCACTGCTCGATCCCCTGGGGACACGCTCGGTGTCGTAGGGATTGCACGCCTGCCCGGACCACGCGCTGACGGCCTGGCCGCCGGCGACCCAGTTCCACCGTGACGACGACGCCCCACCGGGATCACCCGGACCGGCATTGAACTCGTGGGCCACGGACTTGGCGTAGATGATGGCTCCTTTCTCGCGAAGCGCCTCGACGACGGGGGCATCGAAGGGCGGCACGTCCATGGCGAAGTCCACGTCGCTGTTGGACGTGCTACGCATGTCCTTCGTGTCGTAGGGATCCTTGAACGCGGCCGTCACACAGTAGAGGGGCATGGCCTCCAGGTCCGGATTTCGTCCGAAGATGGAATCCAGCTCCGCAGCGCGCTCGAGTGCGTCGGACTGCTGCCGAAACGCCTCGCACTCCGGAGGGGCGTCGGAGGGGAGGGGGCCGGTGGAGGGGTGTGCGTCGAAGGCGCCCTTGCAGGTCACCGAGCGCTCACCCCTGATGTTCAGCGTCTCCAGGGCGTTGATCTGGCCGGCGTCGGGAATGCCCACACGCATGCCCATCTGCGCGTAGACGGCCGGATCCGAAATCGTCTGCTCCATCCTGCCCAGCTCCAGCGGCAGGCCCAGGTACTCCTCCAGATCCGGGAACACCGTCGAAGCGGCGACCGTCTCGGTGGGGAACCAGGTGGGCTGACCCGCGCGAACGGGTCCCGGCAGGCGCTCGACGGGTGCGCCGTCCTCGGTGAGGAGGGTGGTGCAGAACCCGTTATAGGCCCGGGCCCGCGCGATGTAGGCCTCCACCACGCCCGTGCACGTGGTCTCACCGGACTGGATGGCGCGGTGGATGTCGGCGATGGTGGCTTCCTCTACCTGGAAGCCCTGCGGGGCACCTACGCCGGATTCGTCGGGGACGCCGCACCCGATCGCGAAGACCGGGACCAGCAGGAGGGCGACCGCGGCCCCTGCGCGTGGCGCGAGGCTATTCGAGACCGAGCGGGAGCCGCTTCCAGACGGGAGGACGGACGGAGTGTGAAGCATGGTAGGCCAGGACCGTATCGACGTTGTTGGCTCGGAGCCTGGACCGATGCCCGGCCTGGCTCCACGAACGGAGGATGGTTGGCCTACGTTGGAATCTCATGCGGACACGCTCGAAGGGCGGTAGGGCCCGCGGGCGATCCCGGAAAAGGGCGCGCCCTGGCCTGGCGAAGCCCCAACGTGGCGCGGCGGGGGGAAGACGGCAAGGACGGCCGTCTGAGCGGCCGGACCTCACTCCCCCACCAACGCCTCCACCGGATTCACGTTG
>CAYGKI010000034.1:0-9505 GCA_964350235.1 uncultured Gemmatimonadaceae bacterium
AAGGATCCTTTCAGGCTCCGTGTCAGCGAACCTGGAAGGTAATCGGGAACGACACCCAGACCGGCACGCGCTGATCCCGGTTCAGGGCAGGCGAGAACTGGTAGACCTCGGCCACGTTGAGGGCGGCCTGGTCCAGCGCCTGATGCCCCGAGCTCTGATCGATCCGGAAGTCCTGCACCCGGCCCGTCTCGTCGATGAAGAAGTACACACGGACGGTACCACCGATACCGGCGTCACGAAGGAGCGGCGGATATTCGCGCTCCATGGCCCGGATCACCTCGTTCCGGTTCTGGATCTCCGGAGCCACGGTGAACGGCGTGAACGTCGGGGCCGCGGACAGGTCCGTGCCCGTCTCCTCGGGCGGCGGCGGAAGGTCCTCCACCGGATTCGACTCGAAGGTCGTCATCTCGATGGTGATGTCCTCGTCGATGGCCGCCTCGGCGATGACCGGCGTCGCCGGACGCGAGATGGCCTGCGGCGGCGGCGGGATCTCGATTTCCGGCGGGAGCTCGATGGCCTCGAGCTCCTCGGACTCGAAGGAGAAGTCCTCCGCCGTCAGCTCGGGCCAGAACGCGAACGCGCCGAAATGAATCAGCGTGGCCGCGATCATGGATCCCCAGAACCACGACGAGAAGGAACTCTTGAGTCGATCGTTGGCCGTCACGACGGCCTCGATGGAGGGTACCGCTTCGGCTGCGCTCATCGTCTTGCCCTCTGCATGCTCTGCTCCAACTGCGCGGCGAACACTACACGCACGACGCCCGCTTCCACCAGCTCCTTCTGAACCAGGTCCATGAAGCGGTACGGGACGTCGCGATCTCCGCGGATGGAGATGACCAGCGCCCGGTCCGACGCGGCGTAGAGCGGCGCCACGATGGTGGACACGTCGGTCATGGGCGTGAGCTGGTCGTTGATGTAGACCGAGCCGTCGCGCTCCATCCAGACGTTCAGGATGTTCTTCTGCTTCTCGTCGATCTTCTCCGCGGCGCCGGCTTCGGGCCACTGGATGGGGCGGTCACGGTCGTTCTGGAAGACCGTCGTCACCATGAAGAAGATGAGGAGGAGGAAGGCGATGTCCGCCAGCGAGGAGGTCGGGACCTCGGAGGAAGCCTTCGACTTGCGGCTGAAGCCGCCACCTTTCATGGCCATCGTCTAGTTCTCCAGGATCTGGAGGGAGATTCTCTCTGCGTTCGCGGCGTGAAGTGCGTCCAGCACGTTCACCATGTGCTCATAGGCCGCGTCCGGATGCGTCTTCACGGCGGCGATGAGGTTCTCGTTGGCCGCCACTTCCTGCCGCCAGAGACCCTCGATCTCCTGCGGCCGCATCTGCTGCACCTGCTGGCTCTCCCCACGCCGCACGTCCACGACGCCGGTGGGCTGGATGATGAGGTGCAGGATGTTGCGCTGACTCACCTGAGCTTCCTCGCCCGGCTCCGGGAGCACGATGGCGAGTCCCTTGTCCTTGGGGAACGTCGTCGTGACCAGGAAGAAGATCAGGAGAAGGAACGCGATGTCGGCGGTGGACGAGGTGGGGACCTCGTCGCTGACGCGCTGCTTCTTGTTGCCCAGAACTGACATGTCTTTCGCCCTCGTGTGTGATCAGAGGTACCAATACGGCGTACGCGAGGTTCCCGCTACTCGGTTCCCGACTCGTTCTGCTGCGGCGTGGCCGCTGCCGCGACCTTGGCCGCTCCGGACCCGCCCTTCTCCTTGGAGCCGATCTGGATCTTGCCTTCCTTCTCGAGGTCCCAGGCGAGATTCAGGATCCGCTGCGAGCCCTGCTCCATGTCCACGATGAGCATGTCGATGCGGGACACGAAGAAGTTGTAGCCGATGTTGACCGGCACGGCGATGGTCAGTCCGGCGGCGGTGGTCAGAAGGGCCACCTTGATGCCTCCGGCGACCAGCGACGGGTCCACGTCGCCGGCGGCCTCGATGGCACCGAACGCCAGGATCATTCCGGCGACCGTGCCCAGGAAGCCCATGAGAGGGGCCACGTTGGCCACGGTGGCCAGGATCACCAGGCCGCGCTCCAGGAACGCCAGCTCGATGGTGCCGGTGGTGGCGACGGCGGACTCGAGCTCACCGCTGGCCAGCGTCCGGTTCTGGATGCGGCGAAGTCCCGCCAGCAGAATGGCCGAGGCGGGCCCCGGCGTCTCGCTGGCGATCCGGACCGCCTCGTCGACGTTCCCGGACCGGGTGGCTTCTTCCACGTCCCGAAGCACCTGCGTGGTGCCCTTGTGCGCGACCCACAGAGTCCAAGCCTTGGCGATGATCACTCCGACCGCGATCAACGAGCAGAGGACGAGTGGGTACATCATCCACCCGCCGTCGGCGAAGAGGGTCAGCAGACGATACTGGGAGCTCACGAAACCTTCGCTCCTGAAATAAAGTGGGGCGCACCCGCGAGCCGGCCGGGCACTGGGACTTGGAACGCCGGCAATCTACGGGTGGGCTCGCCGGGGTGTCAACGCGAAGTGTTCAGCGCCCTCACGCGCCGGCGGGAGCGCGACTCGTCGTGGCGGTCCTGGCGGTCGGCTCCAGGGCGGCCGACGGCCCCGAAACGATCTCCCGGAGGCGGTCGGACGTCACGCCACGCTCCAGCCGTCCGGCGATGGCCACCGAGACTTGCGCGGTTTCCTCGCTCACCACCACCACCACCGCGTCGGTCTCCTCGCTCAGGCCCAGGGCAGCCCGGTGCCGGGTCCCCAGGGATCGGTCCTTCACCGTGCTCTGCGTGAGGGGCAGGATGGCCCCCGCGGCCCGGATCTGGTCTCCCGCGATGAGGACGGCGCCGTCGTGGAGCGGCGAGTACGGCGTGAAGATGGTCGCCAGCATCTCGGCGGAGACGTGTGCCTGCACCTGACTGCCCGTCTCGGCGTACTCGTCCAGGCCCACCTCCCGCTCGATGGCGATGATGGCCCCGTGCTTGGCCCGAGCGAGGCGCTCGGTGGCCTCCACGATCTCGTCGATGACCTTGCTCCCCTCCATCTTCTGGAAGAAGCGGATCATGCGACTCCGTCCGAGCCTGGCCAGCGCGGCGCGGAGCTCGGGCTGGAAGACCACGAGCGCTGCGATGGCTCCGTACTGGAAGAACGTCTCCAGAAGGGTTCGGATGAGGATGAGGTCCAGCAAACGGGCGGCGCCGTACGTCCCCGCCAGAAGCGCCACACCGAGCATGATCTGCATGGCCCGGGTCCGCTGCAGGACCAGCAGGACCCTGTAGAGGAGCACCGCCACCAGGACGATCTCGAAGAGATCGGCCCATCCGGGACGGAGGACGCGTAGCTGCTCCCAGCCGCTACCCAATGGAGGGCATGCCTCCGTTCCGGCGTCGGGCTGCGCCCATCACTTCCCCGACGGCCCGCGACGAGCGTGTGCCATGAGCTGCTAGGGCACCTCGTCCGTGTCGGGCTCCTCCCGCACTCCGGGTGCCGGTCCGGGAAGCGGGCCCTCCCCTCCGGGAAGGCCGAAAGGCCGGGGGCTCTTGTCCTTGGAGGGCCGCGCCACCGACACCGGCCCAGCAGGACTCTCCACTTCGGGCTCCGGCATGGGCGGCAGCGGCTCACCCTTGTCCAGGAGCTGGATCTCCTCCCGGTCCAGGGTCTCCCGCTCGAGAAGCGCCTGGGCGATGGCTTCCAGAAGGTCGCGGTACTCGGCGATCACCTGGTGCGCCTTGTCGTGCGCCTCGTCGATGATGCGTTTCACTTCCTGGTCGACGATGCGCTGCGTGTGCTCGGAGACCTGCCGGCGCTGGGAGAGCTCCCTCCCAAGGAAGACCTCGTGCTCGCTGTCGTCCACCGCCACCAGCCCGATGACCTCGCTCATGCCGAAGCTGGTGACCATGCGGCGAGCCATGTTCGTCGCCCGCTCGATGTCGTTCCCGGCTCCCGTGGTCACCGCCTCGGGCCCGAAGATGATCTCCTCGGCCACGCGTCCCCCGAACAGCATGGCGAGCTGGCCCTGCATCCATTCACGGGTATAGGAGTGACGGTCCTCTTCGGGAAGGCTGGCCGTGATCCCCAAAGCCCGGCCCCGGGGCACGATGGTCACTTTGTGGACGGGATCGAGGCCCGGAATCTTCAGGCCGAGGACGGCGTGGCCGGCCTCATGGTAGGCGGTGAGCGTCCGCTCCTTCTCCGTGAGGACCAGGCTCCGTCGCTCGGTCCCGAGCATGACCTTGTCCTTGGCCAGCTCGAAGTCGTCCATGCTGACCTTGTCCGCGTTCCGCCGGGCTGCCAGAAGGGCGGCCTCGTTGCAGATGTTGGCCAGATCGGCGCCGCTCATGCCCGGCGTGCCGCGAGCGATGAGGGACAGCTCCACGTCGTCGGCCAGGGGAAGCTTCTTGGCGTGGACCCTGAGGATTCCCTCTCGGCCCTTCACGTCCGGCGAGTCCACCACCACCTGACGGTCGAAGCGACCCGGGCGCAGAAGCGCGGGGTCCAGAACGTCCGGTCGGTTGGTGGCGGCCAGGAGAATGACGCCCTCGTTGGACTCGAAGCCGTCCATCTCCACGAGAAGCGCGTTCAGGGTCTGCTCGCGCTCGTCGTGTCCACCGCCGAGGCCCGCGCCCCGGTGGCGGCCCACGGCGTCGATCTCGTCCACGAAGATGATGCAAGGCGCGTGGGCCTTGCCCTGCTCGAAGAGGTCGCGCACGCGGGACGCGCCGACGCCGACGAACATCTCCACGAAGTCCGAGCCGGACATCTGGAAGAACGGACGCCCGGCCTCACCGGCCACGGCCCGAGCCAGCAGCGTCTTCCCCGTTCCCGGGGGCCCCACCAGGAGCACACCCTTGGGGAGGCGGCCACCGAGCCTGGAGAACTTCGCCGGATCCTTCAGGAACTCGATGATCTCCTGGAGCTCCTCCTTGGCCTCGTCGGCTCCCGCCACGTCGGAGAAGGTCACCTTGGGCGTGTCCGGCGAGATCATCTTCGCCTTGGACCGTCCGAACTGGAACGCGCGGTTCCCCCCGCCCTGCATCGTCCTGAAGATCCAGATCCAGAAGGCGATGAAGAGGAGCCAGGGAAGCGCCGTGAGCAGGAGGGTCCCCCAGCCGGTCTCGGTGGGCTCGGCCTCCACGATGACGTCGCGCTGTTCCAGCGCCTCCAGCAGCCCGTCGGTCACCTCGCCGGGCAGCCGGGTCTGAAACTCGGTGAACTCCTGCCCGTCCCGCATGATGGGCTGCGTGAGCTCGCCCTCCACCTGGCGGTCGCGGAAGGTGACGCTGTGCACGCGTCCCTCGGCGAGGTGCTCGCGGAACTCGGTGTACGTGAAGTCCGCGAAGGCCTCCCCCTGTCCCCTCACCATCTGGATGGCGAGCAACAGCATCAGCGCCATCATCATGAGGAACGCTGCGTTCTTGGACAGACGGCCGACGCGGTTGTCGGGATCGGGACGGTTGGGCTGGTTGTCAGGCATCACGCTCTACTCTGGAGAGCCCGTTCAGCAGGTCGACCTGCGAGGGCGCGGTGGGGCGGTCCTCCGCCACCCTATAGGCTCGCGATATATGGCAAATGGCGAAAGTCTTCGGCATGATCCAGACCATACCCCACGAGGAAGGCATTGGGTGCATCGAAGCCCACGAAGCGAGGGGGGTGAGCGGGCTCCGCCAGACGCTTGTGGAGGAGCGTGCACACCTCGACGCTTCGGGCGCCCCGTTCCAGGAGCAAATCCACGACCCGGTCCAGGGTGAGGCCCGAGTCCACGATGTCCTCGACAAGAAGGACGTTGCGGCCGCGCACCGGGATTCGGGGCTCGGACTCGATGCGGACGCGCCCGCTGGACACCTTCTCCCCTCCGTAGCTGGAAACGCTGAGGAAATCCACCTGGACGGGTACTCGGAGCGCCCGCGCCAGGTCCGCAAGGAATACCCATGAGCCCTTGAGCACGCCTACCATGAGGAGGCGGTCGTCGGCGTCGTAGTGCGCCTCGATCTCCCGGGCGACGGCCTGCACCCGGGCCGCGATGGTCTCCACGTCGTAGACGATCTTCGGCTCCGGGGCGCTCACGCCACGCCCACCGTCAGGACTTCGGTCACTTCGGTGGTGGCCTCCACCACCGCCACCCGCGCCCGCGCCACCTCCGGAATCCACAGCACCTGTCCCTCCGCGTCCGCCAACACCGGATGTCGCCGCCGCTCCGAGGCGGGCACCCGGGCGTCCAGGAACACCCTCTTGAGCTTTCGCACGCCGTGTCGCGTGATCATCCGATCTCCGTCCTCCCAGGCTCGCACGATGAGGGGGTAGCGGAGCGCGTCGACGGCGAAGCGCTCCACGACGGGAGCGTCCAGTCTCGCGCCGGCGGCCCAGGAGACCTGGATCGTCCGTCCCGCCAGGAGGGCCCTCCCGCGTCCGCTGGAAGCTCCGGGAATGGCCACCGCCCGATCCGGGAGGGAAGGCTCCGCCGCCACCCTCGACAACACCAGTCGGTCCAGATCCCGCTTCAGGACGACACCGCCGCCCAGCTCCAGCGTCCGTCCGCTCCTGCCGGACGCCATGAACGCCACCGCCCGCGCCGTCTGGTGGGCACCGGGCACGTGGTCGAGCTCCGCCGCCAGCGCGCGGAGCATGCGCGCGCGCACCGCCGGGTGCTGCGCGAGAAGCGCGTCCCGATGGAGGCGGATGCCGTCCGGGCCCCGTTCCACGTCCGCTGACGCCAGCAGCCCGGGCATGAGGCTGGCCCATCCCTCCTCGTCGAACGCGGCCTGCTCCGCGAACCGCACCAGGGCGTTTCGCGCCCCGGGAGCCACCAGCTCCTCGGCATCGGGAAGGATGCGGTGGCGCAGCGCGTTTCTCGCGTACCCCAGGGCCAGGTTGGAGGGATCCTCCCTCCATTCCAGGCCATGGAGGCTCGCATAGATCGACAGGTCTTCCCGCCACACCGCAAGGAGCGGGCGCCAGACCCCGTCCTCCCTGAAGGCGTGAACCCCTCTCAGCCCCGCCGGCCCCGTGCCTCGGAGCAACCGGAAGAGGACCGTCTCGGCCTGGTCGTCGGCGTGATGGGCGGTGGCCACGACCCGAGCGTTCACCGCGTCCCGCACCTCGTGCAAGAACGCGTACCTCCGGGCGCGGGCCTCCGCCTCTGATTCCGGAGGCCGCTCGGCGGCCCCGACGATCAGCTCGAGATCCCACGCCCGACAGAGGCTGCGCAGCCAATGCGCGTCCTCGTCACTGCCGGGCCGCATCCCGTGATCGAAGTGCGCCGCCACGATTCGAGGCGGCTCCCCCGGCCACGCGAAGCGCGCCAGGTGCGCCAGGACGGTGGAATCCAGCCCGCCCGACAGCGCCAGGACCAAGGTGTCGTCCTTCCCGGGTGCCCGGCGGTCCTCGCAGGCGCGCGCGAAGGCCGCCTCCACCGCCGTCTCCCCGCCCCCCGGGCCGCGCGACCAGCGGCTCACGTGGCCTCCGAGCGCAGGCCCGGAGGGGCCGGGCGCCCGAAGCCGTCGTGCAGCACGCGCGCCAGGAGGTCGGGGCGATCGGTCTGGATTCCGTCCACCCCCCATTCGAGGAGCCGTGCCATGTCGGCCGGATCGTCCACCGTCCACACCTGCACGGGGATGTTCTTCCGGTGTGCCTGCTCGATGAAGCGCGGAGTCACGATGGGCCTGCCCTTCCACTTCTCGGGCACCTGCAGGACGTCCGCCCCCGGCGTGTACCCGGCCGCCCCAGGGAGCGCACACAGTACACGGAACAGCAGCACGTGGTGCCGGCTGGCGCCCCAGGGCCCCGGATACCCGCGTGCTCCCCGCCGCCACCGCTCGTACTCCGCCGCGATGAGCACCCGTTGCTCGGCCCCGTGCCGAAGGACCGTCTCCACCGTCGGCGCCGCGACTTCCGGCGCTTTGCACTCGATGTTGATCCACACGTCCGGAAACGATTCCAGGACCTCGTCGAGCGTGGGCACCCGCACACCTCGGCCGGCCCAGGGCATGGACCCGCCGGGGTCGCGGAACCGCGCCCCCGCGTCCAACCGCTTGAGATCCCCGATCCCAAGGTCCCGGACCAGGCCCGACCCATCGGTGGTCCGGTCCACCGTCGGGTCGTGAATGACCACCGGCACGCCGTCCCTGGTGAGCTGGACGTCCAGCTCGAGCATGTCCGCACCCCAGAGGTCCACGGCCTGCCGAAACGCCACCAGGGTATTCTCGGGCGCGATCCTGGAGCCTCCCCGATGTGCCACCAGCATGGGCGGCCCCGCGAGGTAGGCTCGGCCGGGGCGGGGCCCGGAGCCGAAGCCCAACGGACGCGCTCCCGCCCTACGCCGACGCGTGCCGGTCGGCCTCCACGCGCTCGATCTCTTCGGCACCGAGCCCGTGGAAGACATAGAGCACCAGGTCGAGCAGGTGGCTCGTCGCGTCCCGGTCGCGGTCCAGCCGATCCTCTCCGTCCTCTTCGGGCCCGCGGATCCGCTCTTCCAGCTCCACCACCCGCGCCGACAGGAAGCCGAGAATGTCCTCCACCACCTGCGGCCGGGGACTGGCCGGCGCCTTGGAGTCCGGCATGACCTCGCTGAGGAGCAACCCCCTCACGTAGGCCAGGAAGCCCGGGAAGATGAGCTCGGTGAGGGGGCCCTCGTCCAACGCTTCCTCGTCGGTGATGTGCTCCCACTCCAGCTCGTTCCAGTAGAGGTCCTTCGCTTCGTCCAGCAGATAGGCCCGGTTGGTCCGGGGGAGGGTTCCGTCCGCATCGGCGTCGGGTTGGCCGAGCTTGCGGCCCAGGACCCGCTCGATCCGCTCGCGGCGGCCACCGAGGAGCGTGCTGGCGCGATCGTTCATGATGTCTATGATCCCGTCGTGCTGAGATGAGCTTGGCTGAGCCAGGGACCTGGGCGAACGCGCATGCACGTCCCTGGAGCCGTGAGTATACGACCGGACCGCGTCCGGTGAAACGTGAGGAGGAGCCGGAGGTGGTGAACAAGACCTGGGCGCGTGTCCCCATCCTTCTCTTCCTCGCGTGGATCCTCCACCACCACCTCACGGATCCGTCCTACGCGTCCATCTTCGCCGGCATCAACCTCGGCATCCACGAGATGGGGCACGCGGCCTTCTTCTGGCTGGGGAGCAGGATCCTCACCACCGCCGGCGGCACCATCTTCGAGGTGGGCGTCCCGTTGGCCGCCGGAGCCTACCTTTTCTTCAAGCAGAGGGATCCCTTCGGCGCTCTGGTATGCGTCTTCTGGATGGGCACGGCCCTGGTGGGCGCGGGCGTCTACGCCGCCGACGCCCGGGCTCAGGCGCTCCCGCTGGTCTCGCCGTTCGGCCCCGTGGACGTGGACAGCCACGACTGGACGGTCATGCTGCTTCGGGTGGGCCGCATCTCGCAGGACCAGGAGATCGGGGCCGCGCTCCGGGCGGCGGGGCTCCTTGCCATGGCCGCGGGGTGGGCCGGAGGTGTCTGGATGACCTGGCGGGACGGCGGCGGCGGGGGGACGAGCTGCCGGACTAGCCCTTCGGGGGCGGAGCGTCCAGGGCGTCCGTGACGGCCATGGGCGGCATGGGCACGTC
>CAYGKI010000034.1:9515-10880 GCA_964350235.1 uncultured Gemmatimonadaceae bacterium
CCACCGCCCGCAGCAGCTCGAGCTCGTCCACGGTCACCGCCCGATCCGCGAGGACGGCACGCTCCAGCGCCGCCAGAAGCTTCTTCCGGTCCGGAGGCGGCAGAGTCTCCATCCTTCCCAGCGCCTCGTCCACGCGCTCCAGCTCCAGTCCGGACATGGGTTGCAGACGGAGCGCCGTGGCCGCCGAAGCCCCGAACGCGGCCGCCCCGGTCCGGAACGCCCGCGTCGCTCCGTCCTCGTCCTCCGCGCCCGCCCACGCCAGGGCGGAGAGCAGCGTCTCCGCCTCGGTCCGCCGCCGGGACAGGCCCGCGCCCACCCTGGCCGACCCCGGCGGCTCGGCGCCGCCGGGGAGGGCGCGGCGCAGCAGATGATAGAGGGCGAAGTCGAAGACGTGCACCTTGCCGTCCGCCCTGGAGAGCGGACCCACGACGCGACGAAGCGCGTCGGCGCGGCGCTCGTCAAGCGCCCGCAGGGACGGGAGGCAGAGCTCGAGGAGCGGCAGTCGACCCCCCGCCCCGGCGTTGGCCACCGCGCCTCGCAGCCCGGCGGCCCGCTTAAGGAGCTCCGGCCCCAGCGCCTCCCTCACCACCTCGTCCTGCCGCGCACGGACGGACGGCTCGTCGGCCAGCAACAACGCCACCACCAGAGCCACCGCGCCCTCGGCCTCACGGGCCGCCGCCCGGGCCTCTTCGGGAATCCGTCCGAGAATGGAGCGGGCGCGCTCCAGGTGGCTCGCGTTCAGCGTCCCCGCCGTGGCGAGCATGCCCGCAGCCATGAGCCCACCGTCCGCCGTCCCGGGCAGGCCGGGGATGGGCACGGGGAACGGCATCCCCGATCCCCTCCCCCGGGCGCCGCCTCCAGACGCGCGCTCCTCGACGGCCTTCGGAGCGACCTTCCGGGGCTCCAGATAGGTCCCGTCCCAGCCCGGATCCACGCGCTTGATCCGCACGTCCAGGGGCGGGTGGGTGGCGAAGGACCGGGCGAACGAGCTCCGGACGCCCTCGCTGAAGAAGAGGTGGCTGGCCTCCTGCGCGTGGTGGTTCTGAATCCTGGAGCCGCTCGCCGCGCCTCCGATCTTTCGTAGCGCGCTGGAGATCCCCAGCGGATTCCTGGTGAACTGGACCGCGGCCGCGTCGGCGAGGAACTCCCGCTGCCGGGAAACCGCCGCCTGGATCAAGCGCCCGAAGAAGACGCCCAGGTACCCGAGCACGATGAGCGCGATGCCCACGAGCACGATCTGGCCACCGCCGTCGCTCTTCCCTCCCCGGCTACGCCGCGATCCCCCCGAGTAGTAGCTGCCGCGGACGATCCCCCGGCCGATGACCGTCAGGAGCAGGATGCCGAACAGCACGCCCATGAGACGGA
>CAYGKI010000034.1:10960-15046 GCA_964350235.1 uncultured Gemmatimonadaceae bacterium
CTGGAGCTCGTCGCGGCTCAGCGTCTCCAGTCCACCTCGGGTGATGGCCACGGCCGCGTCGTGGATGGTATGGCCGGCGGCGAAGGCGTTGATCCCGGGCTCGTCGTCCATGACGTACACCGCGGGCACCGGGATCCCAGACGCGATGGCCATCTCCTCCACCACGTTGAGGAGTCGGCGCTCGAGGAGATCGGTGGATCCCGGGTCCAATCTCCGGCCGCCGAGGAGCTCGGCCACGGCGGGGCCGCCCCTGCGCAGCTGCGCCGTCCTGAAGGCCGAGCCTCCACCGATGACCAGGAGCATGCCCGCCGCCACCACGGCGAAGAGCACGGGGTCGAAAAGGGGACGAGCTGCCGCCTCCATGCCCGGCTCCGAAGGAGCGAACTGGAGTCCCACGGCCACGGTGAGGTACACCCCCACGATGATGAGCGTCACCGCCAGGCCGTAGAGAACCACCAGCCGGCGCGAGAGGCTTCGTGCCCGTCCCTGTGCCTCGAAGAAATCCATGCGTGAAGGCGTGTCAGCGGGTCACGGAGCCGGAGCGCGTCCAGCACCCCGGCTCCGACGGCTCCCGTGGGAGCCGCGACGACTCAGCCGAAGGAGACCCGAGGGGCCTCGCGCTCCTCGTCCCGGTCGATCTCGAAGAACTCGGCTTCCTCGAACCGGAACGAGTTGGCCACGATGTTGGTCGGGACCGTCTGGCGGGCGGTGTTGTACGTCATCACCGCGTCGTTGAAGGCCTGGCGCGCGAAGGCGATGCGATTCTCCGTGGACGCCAGCTCCTCCTGGAGCTGCATCATGTTCTGGTTCGCCTTCAGGTCCGGATACGCCTCCGACAGCGCGAAGAGTCGGGAAAGCGCGCCCCCGAGCTGCTGCTCCGCGTTGGCCAGCTGCTGCATGGCCGCCGGGTTCCCGGGATTGCTGGAGGCCACCTGCTCCACCTTCTGCGCCTCGTTCCGGGCCCGGATCACCGCTTCCAGGGTCTCCTTCTCGTGGCTCATGTACCCCTTCGCCGTCTCCACCAGGTTGGGGATGAGGTCGTAGCGGCGCTTGAGCTGCACGTCGATCTGCGCGAACGCGTTCTTGAACCGCTCCCGGAGCGCGACCAGCCGGTTGTAGAGCATGATGCCGTAGCCGACGACGGCGACGATGACGAGCACGGGAATCCAGGCTCCCACGGGTCCCTCCCTTCCGAGGTATCGGTGGCCAGCGACTCCGGTCGGTGCGCGAGGCACCCTGGCCGGGTCAGCCTCTTCTACGGTCGAGGCCCCGTGAATCTTCAAGGCGGGTGGCCGGCACGCCAGCCGAGGGTAGATTGCGCGCATGCCATCCGACCCGCCCCACCGCCACCTTCCGGCGGCGCCGCCCCACGACGCTCCGGTCCCCGCACGCATGCTCCTGGGCGTGTGGCTGGTGGCCGCCGTGCTCCGGCTCGTCCACAACGAGTCCATGCTCGCCGACCCCCTCTACTTCAACCCTCTGGGCGGGAACCTCCCGTACCTCCTGGCGGCGGAGGCCATCGCGGGCGGGGACCTGGTCCCCTTCGACGGCCCGCTCTCCCTGAACAGCCCCCTCTACCCCTACCTGCTGGCCGGACTCTACCAGGTGCTCGGCGACAACGCCTTTCATGGGGTTCGGGTGGTCACGAGCCTGCTGGATGCCGGCACCTGCACGCTCGTGGCGCTGCTCACCTGGCGCCACTTCGGCGTCGTGGCGGGGTGGGCGGGCGGCCTGGCGCTCGCCCTGTACGGCCCGCTCATCTTCTTCTCCGCGGACCTGAATCCCGTCCCGTTCACGCTGTTCTTCCTGACGGCCGCCCTCGTGGTCGTGGACCGCGCGCGCAGGCCCCGTGGCTTCCTGCTGGCCGGCTTGCTGTTCGGGCTCACCGCCGCCACCCGTCCGAACGTGCTCCTGGCCGGGCTCGCCGCGTTGGCGGTGCCGTGGCTGCTCAAGGTCCGCGGCCCGTCGCGTGCCGCCGTCGCACTCGCCTGTGGGCTGGCCGCGGGGGTGGCGCCGGTGACCCTGGTGAACTTCGCGGCTTCGGGAGAGCTCGTGCTTCTCACCACCAGCGCCGGCCACAACTTCTACATCGGGCACAACCCCGCCGCCCAGCCCCAGTACGTGCTTCCCTCCACCCTGGACGGGGACATCTTCGAGAGCATGAAGGCGCTGGCCGAGGAAGTGGAGGGCCGCGCGTTCGAGGACACCGAGGTCTCCGGCTGGTACCTGCGCAGGGGTTTGGCCCACATCGCCGCCGATCCCGACCGCGAGCTGGAGCTGCTGGGCCGGCGCGCCCTGCTCCTGGTCAACGACTTCGAGGCCACCACGTACGCCAACTTCGACTATCAGCGCACGTACTCGGGAGTCCTGCGGTGGACGCCCACGTTCATGGTGCTCTTCGCGCTGGCGTTGCCCGGCATGGGCCCGGCGCTGCGCCGGACGCGGCTCCACCTCTGGATCCCGGTGCTCACGGCGGCCGCGACGGTGCTGCTGTTCTTCTACATCGCCCGTTTGCGTGTCGTCATGATCCCGTCTCTGGGGATCTTCGCCGGGGCCGGTGTCGCCGCGCTCCTGGCGGCCTACCAGGGCCGCAGCTGGAGACGGCTCACGGGGCTGGCCGCCGTGGTCGTCGTCGGAGCCGGGCTGGGCGCCCTTCCCCTCCTCCGCTCCGACACGTCCAACGAATGGGCGAAAGCCGGCGGAGTCCTGCGCGTCGCCGGCGATCTGGAGGGCGCTGAAGCCGCATTCATTCGGGGAGGTGAGGAGAACCCCGCCAACCCCAACGTGTGGCTGAGCCTGGCGTCCCTGTACCGCGCCACGGGACGCGGTCCCGCCGCGGACAGCGCCCAGGCCCGCGCCCAGGCCATCCTGGCCACCGCGGAGCAGGACGGCGCGTCGTACCGGAGAGCGCTGGAAGAGGCCCCGTGACCACCTCCCCCGGACCGACTCCGGGCGGAGGGCGCCGCGTGTCGCCCCGGGGCGTCGCGATCCTTTCGGTCCGGTGGACGGGGGCATAGCTTCCCCGCGCCGTTTTCGGCACCCACCGGCCGGCCTCCGTGTCTGCTCGTCCTGCGCCCCCGTCCCCGCTCGTCATGGACCCACGCACCCACTCGGAGGAAGCCCCCCGCTCGGCCGTGGAGACCGGCCAATTCCTGCGGGGACTCTGGTACCTCGCGATTCCGGGCGGCGCCCTCCGCAGGAACCGAACCGTCGCGAAGACGCTCCTGGGAGAGCCCGTCCTCCTCGGGCGGGACACGAGCGGAGACCCTTTCGCCCTGCGAAACATCTGCGCCCACCGAGGCATGCCCCTGGACTGTGGGTCTTTCGACGGTCGGGAGGTCGAGTGCGCCTACCATGGATGGCGCTTCGACACCGGCGGCGTCTGCACGGCGATCCCGGCCCTCGTAGAAGGCCAGAACGTGGACGTCAGGAAGATCTCCATCAGGTCCTACCCATGCGTGGAGCGCGACGGAAACGTCTGGGTCTACTTCGGAGCTCCGGACGACCCGCTCCCCCCGGTGCCCAGGATCCCGGGCTTCGACGGCCGCGCGCCCCAGATCGTGCGGTCGTTGGTGTTTCCCGTCCATTCCGATCACGCCATCGTAGGGCTCATCGACCCGGCGCACGTCCCGTTCGTGCATCGGTCCAGCTGGTACCGCCCCCGTGGCTCCATGCACGAGAAGGCGAAGCGGTTCGAGCCTCACGAGCATGGGTTCCGAATGGTTCGCCACGCACCTTCTAAGAACTCTCTTCTCTATCGGGTCCTGGGCGCCAACCCCGAGACGGAGATCGATTTCCAGCTACCGGGCCTGCGCGTCGAGCACATTCAGGTCGGCAAGCACCAGGTGTCCAGCGTGACGGCCATGACACCCATCGACGAAGGCCGGACCGAGGTGCACCACATGATCTACTGGACCATGCCGTGGCTGGGCCTCTTCAAGCCGCTGGTCCACCTCTTCGCCAGAACGTTCCTCGACCAGGACCGTCGGATCGTCGAGCAGCAGAGTCGCGGGCTCGCGCACGATCCCCAGCTCATGATGATTCACGACGCCGATACCCTCGCGCGCTGGTATCACACCCTCAAGC
>CAYGKI010000035.1:0-14968 GCA_964350235.1 uncultured Gemmatimonadaceae bacterium
GCCCATCCTCTTCGTGTGCGAGGACAATGGGCTGGGGATCAGCACCGACACGCCGCGTCGATGGATCCGGGAGAGCTTCGGCGGCCACGTCAACATGAAGTACGTGGAAGCCGACGGAGAGCTGGACGAGGTCTGGGACAGCGTGGAGCATGCCATCGAGCTGTGCCGGTCCACACGGGCGCCCACCTTCCTCCGGTTGGTCACGGTCCGGCTCTGGGGGCATGCGGGGAGCGACATCGAGACCGCGTATCGATCCCGTGCGGAGATCGAATCCACCGAGGCCCAGGACCCGCTGCTCCGCAATGCCCGGCGCCTCATGGAGCTGGGCGTGGCGGGACCCGAGGAGCTGGCGGACCTCGTCAACACTACGGCCAAGCGGATGCGCGCGGCGGGCGAGGAAGCGGCCGGACGGGGGCACCTGGACTCGGCCGAGCGCGTCATGGCGCCGTTGGCGCCGTACGACGAAGAGCGTATCCGCCGATCCGCCGAGGCGTCGGTACCGGAAGAGCGCCGGCGGTCCTTCTGGGAAGGGGAGCTGCCGGAAGAGGTGACGGCGCCGGTGAAGCGAACCATGGCCGCACACATCAGCGCGGGGCTGGCGGACGAGATGCTCAAGCGGCCCGAGATCCTGGTCTTCGGGGAGGACGTGGGAAGGAAGGGCGGGGTGTACTACGTCACCGCCGGGCTGCAGAAGCGCTTCGGACAGGGCCGGGTCTTCGATACGCACCTGGACGAGACCTCCATCCTGGGCCTGGCGCAGGGCGCGGGGCTCCTGGGGCTGCTCCCGGTCCCGGAGATCCAGTACCTGGCCTACGTCCACAACGCGGTGGACCAGCTTCGCGGCGAGGCTTCCTCCCTCCAGTTCTTCAGCAACGGGCAGTTCAGCAATCCCATGGTGGTCCGCATCGCCGGGCTGGCCTATCAGAGGGGATTCGGAGGGCACTTCCACAACGACCATTCCATCGGCGGCCTTCGTGACATCCCGGGACTTCTCATGGCCGTCCCCAGCCGGGGCGACGACGCCGTGCGCATGATGCGCGGATGTCTGGCCACGGCCCGGGAATGTGGGCGGGTGGTGGCGTTCCTGGAGCCCATCGCCCTCTACCATCAGCGGGACCTGCTGGAGGAGGGCGACGAGGCATGGCTCTTCGACTACCCGGCCCCCGGCGACGTGCTGCTTCCCGGCGAGGTGGGGCTCTACGGCGAGGGACAGCTCCTCATCGTCTCCTACGCCAACGGCCTGCACATGAGCCTGAGGGCCAGGGCGGAGCTCGCCACGAAGCACGGTGTCGATGCGCGCGTCCTGGATCTCCGTTGGCTCAACCCTCTGCCGTTCGAGGCCATCCGGCGGGAGGCGGCGTCGGCTTCGGCGGTACTGGTGGTGGACGAGTGCAGGCGCACGGGCGGCGGCATCGCGGAGGCCGTGGTGGCCGACCTGGCGGAGAGCGGGTACGGGGGCGTGCTCCGGTCGGTGCGTGCGCCCGACTCCTTCGTTCCCCTGGGGCCGGCGGCGGACACGGTCCTCGTCCAGCCCGGGGACATCGTGAGCGCGGCCCTGTCCGTGGCGCAGGGCGCAGCGACTTGATCCGCGGAGGCGCCGCCGTCACGCTGCGTCGGCGGGCCGGGTCGTTGGCGGCGGCGCTCCTCCTGGCCGTCACGGCCCTGCCGGTGCACGCGCGTGCGCAGGAGCCGGGGTCGGAGCTCCGGGTCTGGCTCATCACCATCGGGCCCGGGGAGGCGGTGTGGGAGCGGTTCGGGCACAACGCCATCAGGCTGGTGGACACCCGCACGGGGTACGATGCCTCCTACAACTGGGGCATTTTCGACTTCCAGCAGGAGGATTTCATCCCCCGGTTCCTCCGCGGGGAGATGCTCTACATGATGGCGCCGTTCGCCTCGGAGCCCATGCTGGAGATGTACCGGGCGGCGGGCCGGGAGATCGTGGCTCAGGAGCTGGCCCTCACGCCCGCCCAGAAGCTCGCCCTCCGGGACTTCGCCGAGCGCAACGCGCTCCCGGAGAACCGCGACTACTACTACGACTACTTCCTGGACAACTGCTCCACGCGGGTGAGAGACCTGTTGGATCAGGTCCTGGGCGGAGCCCTCTTCCAGCAGTTCGGATCGCGCCCCACGGGCACCTCGTACCGCGATCATACACGTCGGCTCACGCGACCGGATCCGGCCCTCTACACCGGGATGGATCTGTTGCTGGGATCGCCGGGGGACCGGCCCATCACCGTGTGGGCCGAGATGTTCCTGCCCATGACCCTGCGGGACGCCCTGCGCGAGGTCACCGTCGACGATGGACGGGGCCGTGTGCGTCCCCTTGTCGTCTCCGAGGAGGTGTTGGCGGAGGCTCGGGTCGCGCGAGAGCCCAGGGAGGCACCGACGTGGTGGCCGTGGTATCTGCTCCTCGGCTTGTTCGGCGGCGGTGCGTTCGCCGGTCTCGGCTTCCGGGCCGCGCGGGGCTCGGCGCGCGCAAAGTGGGGCTTGGCCGTCCTGGGAGGAGCCTGGGGGGGCGTGACCGGGCTGGCCGGCGCCATCCTGGTCGCGGTGTTGTTCACGGACCACCACTTCATGGCATGGAACGAGAACTTGTTTCTTCTCAGCCCGCTCTCGCTCTCGTTGGCGGTTCTGGTGCCCCTGGCGGTGATGCGGCCCTCGGCGCGTCCGTGGACCGTGCGCGCGGCCCTGGCCGTGGCCGCGTTGGCGGGGTTGGGGGTGGTGGTAGGCCTGCTTCCGTTCTCCGTGCAGAGCAACGGCATTCACGCCGCCTTCCTGCTGCCCATGCACCTCGGGCTGTGGAGGGCGACCCGGCTCCTCGGGTCAACGGGCGCCGAGCGTGGATCCCACTGACGGGTTACGGGCCAGCCAGAGGACGTCCACTGCGAAGGAGTAGTCCAGGAGCGCCAGCGCCAAGGCACACGAAGCCAGGTCCAGGGACGGCGGTGTCACCGGTGCCAGCGCGATGAGGAGCCCCGCCACCTGCACCACGCAGACGGCCTTCCGACGGAAGCTTTCCGGGAGATCGCCTCGGAGGGGCGGCCAGACCCAGCCGCCGAGGAGGAACCCGTAGCGGATGAGCCCGATCCAGAGGACCCAAGGACCCAGGGGCGTGGCCACCCACACCATGGCCGACAGGGCGAGGATGAAGAACGCGTCCAACTCCATGTCGAACCGGGCGCCGAATGGCGTGCTGCTTCCCGTGCGCCGGGCCACCGCGCCGTCCACGCCGTCCAGCGCCAGTGCCACGGTGGCCACGGCCATGGCCGCCCATGCGGTGGATCCTGCGATGGATCCGGGGGTCACCAGTAGGGCGGCGACGGGTAGGACCAGCGTGGCCCTGACAAGGGTCACCCGGTTTGCCCATCCCGCCCCAGGGCCGGGCAGACGCGAGGGGACGGTGAGCAGGAGGATGGCGGAAAGGACACCGTACCCCAGAAATGAGGCCCAGGCGTGGGGAGTCGGTGTGCCCAGGATTGCGCTCCAGGCCCACACATGGGTTGCCAACGGAACCAGGCCGAGGGCCAGGTCTACGGCAAGCGCGGGCCGGGAGCGAGGGGCGCGAGAGGGCACGGGTGGGTTCAAGAGTGACTGGAGAGGTCCCGGAAGATGACAGTAGCCATCGATACCCGACAGCTGTGGTTGCGGTCGCCCGGGGACGCCGTGCTGCTGCAACGGCCCATCGACCCTCCCGCTTCCGGGGAGGTGCTGGTGGAAACGCTCTACTCCGGAATCTCGCGTGGCACGGAGTCGCTGGTCTTCCGCGGGGAGGTGCCGGCTTCCCAGCACGACGCCATGCGTGCGCCGTTCCAGGAGGGTGGCTTTCCGGGGCCGGTGAAGTACGGCTACAACAGCGTCGGGCGCGTCGTCCGGGCTCCGGGGTCGAAGCGGCTCGAGGGGCGCACGGTCTTCTGTCTCTATCCGCATCAGGACCGATATGTGGTCCCGGCGGGATCCGTGGTGGAGGTCCCCGCGGGGGTGCCTCCCGAGCGCGCCGTGCTCGCCGCCAACATGGAGACGGCTCTGAACGTCGTCTGGGATGCCCACGTGTCGGCCGGGGACCGGGTGGTGATCATCGGCGCCGGCGTGGTGGGATCATTGGTGGCGTGGCTGGCCACGTCCTTTCCCGGCACCGAGGTCTCCGTGGTGGACGTCGACGAGGAGAAGCGGCCTGTGGCGGAGGCCTTGGGGTTGGACTTTCTGGCAGCGCTCCCCGAAGAGCCGGACGCCGATGTGGTGATCCATGCCAGCGGCACTCAGGAGGGGGCTTCGGCGGCCCTCGCCGCCGCGGGCGTGGAAGCCCGCGTGGTGGAGGCGAGCTGGTACGGCACACGCGCCGTGGCGCTCCCTCTGGGCGAGGCGTTCCACGCCCGCCGCCTCACCTTCCGGAGCAGCCAGGTCGGCCGGGTTCCGCCGTCCCGTGCCCCCCGCTGGACCCACCGGAGGCGACTGCGTAAGGCGCTCGAGCTCCTTTCGTCGGATGCGCTGGACGCCCTCGTTTCCGGAGAGAGCCCGTTCGAGGAGCTTCCGCAGGCGCTGGCACGCGTCAGCGAGCGCCCCGGCGGGGTGCTCTGCCACCGCATTCGATATCCGGCCGCCCAAGCACCGTGACCCGCGTTCCATCCTCCCACTCGAAACCGAGGAATCATCGTGTACAGCCTCACCGTCCGTGACCACTTCATGATCGCCCACAGCTTCAAGGGCGAGGTGTTCGGTCCCGCCCAGCGCCTGCACGGCGCCACCTACGTGGTGGATGCCACCTTCAGACGTACCGAGCTGGACGAGGACGGCCTGGTCGTGGACATCGGGCTGGGTCGGGACGTCCTCCGGGCCATCCTGTCCGAGCTCGACTACCGCAATCTGGACGAGGAGAAGGCGTTCGAAGGACAGAACACCACCACCGAGTTCCTCGCTCACGAGATCTTCCAGCGCCTGGCAACGGCGCTGCGGGCGGGGGAACTGGGTCCCGGCGGTCCGGGGGTGGACACGGTGGAGGTCACCCTGCGCGAGTCCCACGTCGCCTGGGCGAGCTATCAGGGGGCGGTGTGACGGAAGCTCCGCTCCACTTCGTCGTGCCGGGTTCCATCGACCAGCGGACCGGCGGATATCTGTACGACGCACGAATGGTTGCGGAGATGCGGGCGGCTGGCCGCCGGGTCCAGGTGCACGAGCTGGCCGGACGCTTTCCGGAAGCGGACGAGATCGCCACGGAGGGGATGGACGGGGCTCTCGGCGCCATGCCCGACGCGGCCTGCGTGGTGATCGACGGACTGGCGGGTGGGGGACTCCCCGGCGTGCTGGAGCGGCACGCCCACCGCCTGCGCCTGGTCGCCCTGGTCCATCATCCCCTGGCGGACGAGACGGGGCTGTCGGAGGAAGCAGCGGCCCGCTTCGCGCGATGGGAGCGGGAGGCGCTGGCCTCCTGCCGTGGGGTGGTGGTGACCAGCCCCTTCACCCGATCCAGGCTGGAGGCATACGGGGTTCCTCCGGAACGCGTGCGGGTTGCGGTTCCCGGCACCGAGCCCGCCGAGCGCGCCGTCGGGCCAGGGGCGGATGCTCCTCCGGCGCTGCTGTGCGTGGCTTCCCTCACGCCGCGGAAGGGGCATCCGGTCCTGCTGGAAGCGCTCCACCAGGTCCGGGATCTCCCTTGGACCTGTGCCTTCGCCGGCAGTGGGAGCCTGGCTCCGGACCACGCCCGTATGGTGTCGAAGCGCGCGTCGGCCCTGGGCCTGGGGGAACGGGTCGCGTTTCTCGGGGAGCTGGCCATGGCCGCGCTGGACCGGGTGTACCACACGAGCTCGGTCTTCGTGCTGGCATCCCACTACGAGGGATACGGCATGGCGCTCACCGAGGCCATGGCCCGTGGGCTTCCCGTCGTGAGCACGACGGGTGGTGCCATTCCCTACACGGTGCCCCGCGAAGCCGGCGTTCTGGTGGACCCCGGGGACCCGGATGCCCTGGCCATGGCCCTGAGGGCCGTCCTCACGGACGAAGGCGGGCTCCTGGAGCGACTCCGCGTGGGAGCGGCCGGGGTGGCCACTACGCTTCCGGACTGGAATCGCGCGGGGCATGACTTCGCGGCGGCGGTGGACCAAGCGGCTCTGGGCGGGGTCATGGGCCCGGGTCGAGCGGTGGCGTCGTGAGCGCCCCGAAGGAGGGGCGTGCCGGGCCGGAGGGCGCGGAGACGTTCGATCCCGATTGGCTGGCCATGCGCGAGCCCGTGGACCATCGCTCTCGCGCGGAGGGGCTCCTCATGCCCCTCGCCAAAGCCTGGCGCGCGAACCGTTGGCGAAGGGTGGTGGACCTGGGCGCGGGCGCCGGGTCCAACCTCCGGTACCTCGCCCCTCGGCTGCCCGGTCCTCAGCACTGGGTGCTGGTGGACCACGACGCGGCGCTCATGGAGCGGGCCCGGGCTCCGGGGGAGGAAGTCACGTTGGAGCGGGTGGTGGGCGACCTGGCCCGGGAAGGCCTCGCGGCCATGGCCGAGGCGGACCTGGTGGTGGGGGCGGCGCTGCTGGACCTGACGTCCGAGACCTGGCTGCGGAGCGTGGTGGACGGCTGCCGGCAGGGATCCCGAGGCGCGCTCTTCACGACGAGCTACGATGGCACCGTGGCCTGGAGCCGCCCATCCGGCGATCCCTCGCCGAGGGAAGAGGATCGGGACGGGCTCGTGCGGGATCTGGTGAACGCCCACCAGAAGCGGGACAAGGGTGTGGGCGGGGCGTTGGGTCCCGACGCGGCCCCCACCGCCCACGCGCTTTTCCGGGGCGCGGGCTTGAGCACCTGGCTCGTGCCTGCGCCATGGGTCCTGGACTCGGGGGACGCCGACCTGGTGGACATGCTGGTGGACGGATGGGTGGCGGCCGCCCTGGAGGAGGAGCCGGGCGTCGCTCCCTGGATCGCCGAGTGGGCCGCGGCGCGCAAGGAGGAGGTCCGGTCAGGGCGCGCCCGGGTGACCGTGGGGCATCTCGACCTCCTGGCGCTGCCGTGACGCGCGGGCGCTGATGCTCCGGCCTTCGCCTGGCGTGCGCCTGGTGTTCGGTGCCGCCTTGCTCGGCATCCTCGCGTACCTGGTGGACGTCCCCGCCGTGGTGCGCCGGCTCGGTGGAATGGATGGGCGCTGGGTCGCCACGGCTGTGGGGATCAGCGTGGTCCAGACGGCGCTCTCCGCGTGGCGGTGGCGCTTCACGGCCGAGCGCCTGGGGCTGGCCCTCCCGTTCTCCGCCGCCCTCTCCGAGTACTACCGCGGACTCTTCCTCAATCAGGTGCTTCCGGGTGGCGTGCTCGGGGACGCCAGCCGCGCCTGGCGGCACGCATCCAGGACCCGCCGGGCGTGGGGCCCCACCGTGCGCGCGGTGATGCTGGAACGGGTGTCCGGACAGGGGATCATGGCCGTCTTCGCGTTGATCTCCGCGGTCATCCTCGCATGGCGTCTGGCCCCCGGAGCGTGGTGGCCGGCGCCGTCGCTTCTCGTGGGGATGGTGGGTGTGGCCTGGGCCGCTTGGCGGGTGGGGACCCGGGAGCCGGCGGGAACGAACGCGTTGGGCGTGTTCCTTCGGGACGCACGCCAGGCCCTTCTCGCCGGGGGCGCTCTGGGGATCCAGCTCACCACGTCCACGCTCATCGTAGGTTCCTATGTGGTGACCTACCTCTGCGCCGCGCGCGCGGTGGGCGTCGAGACCGGGTGGATCGACCTGGCCATCCTCGTGCCTCCCGTCCTCGTCGCCATGCTGGTGCCTCTGTCCGTGGGAGGTTGGGGGCTGCGCGAAGGCGCGGCGGCGGGGCTGTGGGCGGCGGTGGGCCTCGGCGCCGCCGACGGCGTAGCCATCTCGGTGGCCTACGGTCTGGTGGTGCTGCTCGGAACGATCCCCGGGGCGTACCTCCTCGCGTTCGGGCGGGACCCGGGCGACGCCGCGCCTGCCCGGGCTCAGGACCCGTCCGCATCCTCCAGCACCAGATCGAACAGGACGTCGCGGCCCAACACGAATTGACGGCTCGGTGGGCGGAGCGCCTCGTCCAGCCGGTCGACGGGCGCCAACGTGATGCCGTGGCGACCGGATCCGATGAGCAGCGGGGCCACGGTGACGTGGAGCCTCTGGAGGGCCCCGGCGGCCAGGAACGTCGACACCGTCGCGCCGCCGCCCTCCACCAGGATCCGTCGAAAGCCCCGTTCCCGGAGCAGGGCGACGATGCCGGCGGGTGGGACCACGCCGTCGGCATCGGCCGCTGGAGGCTCCAGCACCCGCACATGCGGGGCCGGATCCGTCGCGGGCACGCCCCGCCGAATCCAGAGCGTCGGTGCCACGGGGTCCTCGAACAGCGGGCCCCGGGGCGGTACGCGACCTCGAGGGTCCAGGATCACACGCGCAGGATGCGGGCCTTCCACCCGGCGCACAGTGAGTCGGGGGCGATCCGCGATGGCCGTGCCGGCGCCCACCACCACGGCATCCACCAGCGCGCGGACCCGATGCAGGCGCGTGAGATCGTCCGGCCCGGTCACGTAGTGGGAGTGTCCGGAGCGGGTCGCCACGCGTCCGTCCAGGCTCTGACCCACCTGACCGATGACCAGGTCCTCCCGGACTGCGAGGGGCAGGTACAGGTCCAGAAGCTCTCGAGCCCGGGGCGGGGGCGCGTGCTCGGCGATCCAGGATCCGTCCCGGTTCACCCGAAGGCCGGGCCCGGACGCGCCCGGGCCCCTGCGTGCCACCGCGCGCACCCGCGCCCACGCCGCGTCGGTGCCCAGCGTCTCGGAGGTCGCGGTCACGGTCCCATGCGCTCCAGAGGGAACCGGGCGGCGTCCCGGACGACCGACGCCAGGAAACGCCCGTAGCTGTCCACCAGTGCGGCCCCGAGGGCGGGGGTGGCCAGCGTGGCGTCGCCCGTCACGCCCTCGGGGTTCAGGTCCTGCGACAGCCAAGCGAACGACGCGGGTCCCTCGGGAAGCACGGTCTCGAGCTCGGAGGCCAGCTCCTCGCCGAGGGAAGGGAAGCGCTGGATGGCGTCGGTGCGCACCAGCTCCGGTCTCAGATGGAGCATCATGGAGGTCTCCACAGCACCGCCGTGAAGCCCGTGGCGCCACTCGGAGGCCGGGAGGTCCACCTCGGCGGGCACCGGGAAGCGGAAGGAGTGCGCCTTGACCACCAGGAGCCCGAAGGCCCGGCGCGCCGCCAGTGCGGCCTCGTCCACCACCTGCTTGTTCCCGCCGTGGGTGTTGAAGATCACCCAACGGCGCATGCCGTGCCGTGCCAATCCCGAGGCGACGTCCAGAAGGTGGGCACGGAGCGTGTCGGGCCGGGTCGACACCGTGCCCGGGAACGCCTCGTGCTCGGCGCTGGCGCCGACGATCTGGGTCGGCAGGAGCACCACGGGGAGATGGTCCGGCAGCTCCGCCACGGCGCGGGCGGCGATCCCGTCCGCCAGGTCGGCGTCGGTGGACAACGGCAGGTGTGGTCCGTGCTGCTCGAGCGCGCCCATGGGGAGAACCACCACCGGGTCGTGGCCGGCCAGCGCGGCCACCTCGGGATGGGTCATGTCTCGCCAGCGCAAGGGAAAGCGAGGTGCGTCGGTGAGGCTCACGTCGTCTCTCCTGATCGGCGGGCGAAGAGGTCCCCGAAGGGAAGCCCGTCGGCTCCCCCGTCCAGCCAAGCCTGTAGGGCCTCTGCCGAGACCCAGTCGGGGAACAGGAACGACCGGCCTTCGCCGGCCACCGCATTGTACTCGTACCGGGCGAGGGACTCGAGGCGATGGACGCAGCGCACGGCCACGCCCAGTCCCCCCCGCACGGCCCCTTGGACGCGCAGGCGAGGAGCAGGAGCAGGGTCGTCATGGGGACCTCCACCTGATGGTCCCAGCGCACCCCGCGGAAGCCGGTGTTTCGCTCCACCATCTCCTCTCGCCACGCGGGAGAGACCGTGGACACGGTGGGCGTGAGGCGGCTGACGGCCAGCCGCGCCGTTCCCGGGCGGGGCCCAACCGCTTCCTCGACGATGCGGACGCCTCGACGGTGTCCCACCAGCCGCCGGAGCCATCGGACCACGCGTGGCTGAGGCTCCAGCGCCACCACCTCGGCGCCGAGGGCGGAGAAGGCCGCGGTGCGGTCCCCCAGGTGGGCGCCGACGTCGAAGACCAGGTCGCCTGGCGAGACGAAGGGCGCGTAGAGACGGCGCAGCCCGGCCTGCCGTCCCGGTCGCCAGTAGACGACCAGGGACCGAAGCACACCGAGGAGCTCACGCACCGGGCTTCGGGTCGGCATCCGGAGGGACGCCGCTGAACGTCGTGACGAACCAGGGCCGGAACGCATCCATCCGGAGCGCCTCCTTCTCCGGGTCAGGGAACGCGCCACCGACGAAGCCCCAACGGCGGAACGGCTCGAGCAGCGCCGCGTCGCCGGTGATGATGTGGACCGGCACCGTCCGGGGTGCCCCGTCGCCGGTGATGAGCGGCGCTGGCTGGTGGTCACCGAGCACGATGAGGAGGAGGTCGTCGCCACCGTACCGCTCGGCGTACGCCGTCGCCGCGCTGAGGGCGTAGTCGATGGAGAGGGCGAAGTGCTCCCGGACCCGGTCGGCGTCTCGCCAGAGATCCTCGGGGCGCTCACCCGCGTCCCGCCACGGCTCGAAGACGGAGCCGTCCCCGATGGAGTCCCAGTCGTCGAGCACTTCCAGGATGGGGGTCCACGGAGCGTGGCTGCTGATCAGGCCCAGCTCCGCGAAGACCGGCCGTCCGTCGTCGGACGGACGCACCGAGTGCTCGAGGAAGGACCAGGTGAACTGGTCGGGCATGGTCACCCAATTCAGGGGAGGGCCCTGGTAGTCGATGTCGGAGAACGCGTAGATGTCGTCGTAGCCGAACCTGGTTCCCTCCGGCCACGCCATGGTGATGGCGGGCATGAGCGCGGCGGTTCGGTACCCCGCGGCGCGGAAGTCGTCCACCAGCGTCTCGCGGTTGCTCCCGAGGAGGAGGTCGTAGCGCATCTGGTTGTGCAACCAGAGTCCGCTCAGCACGGAGCCGTGTCCCAGCCACGACTGCCCTCCCTGGCTCGGTGCCACCAGCGCCCCTGTGACCAGGGCGAGACCCGCTTCCTCCATCCGCCGCTGCATCTCCTCGAGCCGAGGCCGGATGACGGGCGCGTAGCGGGGGTCGTCCAGGGCGGTCATCCCGTACGACTCCACGAATGCCAGCACCACGTCCCGGCCGCCGAGTCCATCCAGAAGTCCGGGCAGGTCCGCGTAGCTGTCCCGCGAGTCCTCCAGCTCCAGGGCAAAAGCCTCCTTCTCGGCGAGAAGATCCCGAAGGAAGCGCGCCTGCTCGCCCACGAGGCGCGACGCCGGCAGGCCCACGGTGCCGGCGGCGCCGGGGGGACGGGCGCCCGCCGCCAACCCGGTGACGAGCAGCACGGCCAGGACGGCGCCTTTCGCGCTCCACAGGACGGGGCGCACCCCCTTCGGAGGCGCCAGGAGATGTCCGAGGACGGCGACCAGCGCCACCGTCCCCAGGACCGTCCCCGCCACTGCGAGCCAGGCCGTCACGGCGCCCAGCGTGCCGGTGAGGAGATGGACCACGGCGCTCAGGAGCCGGGCGTCGAGATAGAGGTTCAGGGGCCTCGAAAGGCTCATGCGTATGGTGGCGTCGCCCAGCCCCACGATTCCGACGAGAACCACGGCCAGGGCCGCGACCAGGGCTCCACCGAGGGTCCACGCGTTCCGCGGAAGGGCGGCGAACAGCAGGACGACCAGCACCGCCTCCAGGGCCACCCGGTGGGTCGGGACCATGCCGGGCGCTCCCCACTGAGGGGCCAGGAGCACGACATTGACAACCGCGAACGCCAGGACGAGGCTCAGGAGTCTTCCAGACGCGGTCGAGGGCCACGACGCGAGTGCCTTCGCGACGGATCGAAGTCTTCCGACGGTCGCCGAAACGAAGCTCATGAGTGTGCGCGCCGGTCCACGGATTTCGAGGGTGTCATGTCGTTTCGTTTGCCTACGGTGCTGCTGCTCGCCGCTGCGATCCTGGTCGCCGTATGGCTCGTGCGGAACCCGACGCTACCGTCGTCCGGGTACGGGGCCAACCCCGAAGACCGCCCGACCGTCTCCGGGAGCGCGCCCGTCCCGGTCCAGCCCGACGGATGGGCGCCCAGTCCGGCCCGGCTCCGAGACGACTTGATAGAGCGGGCCCGCGCGCTGGCGACCCGACCCTATTCCTCCCCCGATGCTTCGGTTCCCGAAGCGCTCCGACAGCTCGATTTCGACGGCTACCGCCAGATCCGGTTCCGCCCGGAGCGTGCCTTCTGGGCCGGTGAGGAAGCGTTCCAGCTCCAACTGTTCCACCTGGGATCCATTCAGGACACGCCCGTTCAGGTCCACCTGGTGGACGGCGACGCTGTCCGGGGCATCCCGTACGACCCCGACCTGTTCGAGTTCCAGGGTGCCGCCGAGGCAGCCGCCGCCCTCGATCCTGACATGGTCCCGGGGTACGCCGGATTCCGTATCCACTACCCGCTGAACGTCCCCGATATCCATGACGAGGTCGCGGCGTTCCTGGGTGCCTCCTACTTCCGGGTGCTCGGGGCGGGACAGGAGTACGGGCTGTCGGCGCGCGGCATCGCCGTGGATCCGGCGGTGGAGGGGCCGGAGGAGTTCCCGGATTTCCGGGCCTACTGGATCGAGCGGCCCACTGTGGACGGCGTGCTGGTGTTCCATGCGCTGCTGGATGGCCCCTCGGTGACGGGCGCATACCGCTTCGAGCTCCGTCCCGGGTCGTCGACCCGGCTCCTGGTGGATGCCCGGGTCTTCGCTCGCGCCGACGTGGGCAAGCTTGGGGTGGCCCCCTTCAGCAGCATGTTCCTTCACGCGCCGGGGATGGGCCCCGCGCAGGACGACTTCCGACCGCGCGTCCACGATTCGGACGGCCTCCAGATGCGCACGGGACGAGGTGAGTGGATCTGGCGTCCGCTGGGCAACGGGCCGGGCATGCACGTCACGTCCCTGCGTTCCGAGGATCCCGCCGGCTTCGGGCTCTTCCAGAGGACGCGCGACTTCGAGTCGTTCCTCGATCTGGAAGCACGCTACCACCTTCGACCCAGCTACTGGGTGGAGGTGTTGGAGGGCGATTGGGGATCCGGCGGGGTGGAGCTTCTGGAGATCCCCACGGATTCGGAGTTCAACGACAACGTGGCGGCGTACTGGGTTCCCGACGAGCCGCTGCGCGCCGGGGAGGAGCGGAGCTACCGGTACCGCCTGGTCACGCGAGCGTCCTTGCCTCCGGACATGACTGTCGCCCACGTGGTACGCACCGCGGTGGGATGGGACGCGCTTCCCGGTCAGGTGGATCCGCCTCCCAGGAGCCAACGGCGGTTCGTGGTGGACTTCGAAGGAGGCGGCCTGGACGCCGTAGAATCAGCCGTGGAGGCGGAGATCTCCATGCCGCGGGGTTCGGTGGAAGGGGTCATGGTCCAACACTTGCCGGGTAACAGGGGTCGAAGAGTGACCTTCACCCTGATCCCCGATGGGGATGCACCGGCGGACATGCGTCTTTATCTGACATCCGAGGACCGGGTTCTCAGCGAAACCTGGAGCTATGTCTGGTATCCGGACAGGATCGGGTGACGTGAGCGCCCAAGCTGCGGTAGCGGTAGAGCCGTCACCCTCGACGCGGACCATCCACATCCCCGCACCGGGCCTCCGGCGTTTCTCGTTCTGGCTCCTGGTGGCGTTGAGCACGGCCGGTGGCGTGGGGATGATGGCCGCCCTCGTAGGCGGGGGAGGCACCACCCGCCTCGAGCTCCTCATCCTGGTCCTGTTCGCGCCCACGTTCGCCTGGATCACGGTGGCGTTCTGGAACGCCACCGTCGGTTTCCTCTTGTTGCTTTGGAGGAGGGATCCGCTCTCCCTGGAGAAGCGGGGTGCACCGGGTCCGGCCGTCCGTTCGGAGCCCCTGGGTTGCCGCACGGCTCTGGTCGTTCCTGCGCGGAACGAGGACACCCCCGCCGTGGTGGACCGCATCGAGTGGATGCTGGACGCGCTGGAGGGGTGCGGTCACGCCGCCGCCTTCGACGTCCATTTCCTCAGCGACACCAACGACCCGCGCATCGCCGCCACGGAAGAGAGGCTTTGGTCCGCGCTTCAGGGGCGGTACCGGGGCGCGACCGGTCTGTTCTACCGACGTCGATCCACCAACGAGGGCCGGAAGGCCGGCAACATCGGTGAGTTCCTCCACCGGGCGGGCGCCGCCTACCCCTATATGGTCGTCCTCGACGCGGACTCGGTCATGCGGGCGGACACGCTGGTGGAGCTGGTGCGCTGCATGGAGGCCAATCCCGACGCCGGCCTCATCCAGACGGTACCGCTTCCGGGGCCGCAGGAGACACGGTTCGGTCGATTCGTGGAGTTCGCCGCCGGCTTGTACGGACCGATGCTGGCCGCCGGGCAGAGCTTCTGGCAGGGCGACGCGGCCAACTACTGGGGCCACAACGCCATCATCCGAGTGGCGCCGTTCAAGACCCACTGCCGGCTTCCCGTCCTCGCGGGCCGTCCGCCGCTGGGGGGAGAGATCCTCTCCCACGACTTCGTCGAGGCGGCATTGCTCCGCAGAGCCGGGTGGCGATGCTATCTGAGATCGGACCTGGGAGGGAGCTGGGAGGACGTCCCGGCCAACCTCGTGGACTTCGCCCGCAGGGATCGGCGGTGGAGCCAGGGGAGCCTCCAGCACCTCCGACTCCTTACGCTGCGCGGCCTGCACCCCCTGAGCCGACTGCATTTCGTCCTCGGCGCCATGGGCTACGTCTCCTCGCTGCTCTGGCTTCTGCTGCTTCTGGCGAGCACGGCGTACGTCGGGGGGGTGGCGGCGTTGGCCGATCCCGGTCTCTCCTTCGTCTCGGCACTGGGCGGATGGGCGACCGGACCGGTGGTGCCGTCCCTTCTGGCGCTCACCGGCCTCCTTCTCTTTCTGCCCAAGGCCATGGGCCTGG
>CAYGKI010000036.1:0-5473 GCA_964350235.1 uncultured Gemmatimonadaceae bacterium
GCCAGCACACGGATGCCCGTGGCGAGGTACCCGTCGTCGTTGGTGCAGAGGATATTCATGGGCTCGGGGTACCGGTGCGGCGGCGCCGGGTTCCGTCACGCCTCCGGGAGCGGCTTGCCAGGGGTCAGGACGTCGCGCAGACCCTCGAGCTCGTCCTTGATGGCGGTGAGAACCTCAGGCGATGCCGCCTCGTGACGCTCCTCCTTGAGGGACCCCTCCGACTTCATCTCCTGGAGCTTCTGCTTGGCCCCCTCGATGGTGTACTTCTCCTCGTAGAGAAGATGCTTCACCAGGAGCACCACTTCGATCTCCTTCGCCCGATAGACCCGATTCCCTGCACGGTTCTTGGTGGGGTTGAGGACATCGAACTGGGTCTCCCAGTACCGGAGGACGTGAGGCTTGAGGCCCGTGAGGTCGCACACCTCGCCGATGGCGTAGTAGACCTTCTTGGCGATGGGCTCGTGGCTCACGACCAGTCCTCCGGCTTCGGGTCTCGACTCATGAGGGACGCCAGCGCCTCCGCGGGGTCTCTGCCCTGGTGCACGATGGCGTGGACCTCCCGGGTGATGGGCATCTCCACACCGTACCGGTCGGCCAGCGCGCACACGGCCTCCGCGTTGCGGATGCCCTCCGCCACCGCGCTCATGTCGGCGAGGATCTCCTCCAGGGACGCCCCCTGCCCCAGCCGGAACCCCACCGTGCGGTTCCGGCTGAGCGAGCCGGTGCACGTGAGCACCAGGTCGCCCATCCCCGCCAGCCCGGCGAACGTCTCCCGACGCGCGCCCATGGCCACGCCGAGGCGGGTGATCTCGGCCAGCCCGCGGGTGACGAGGGCCGCCATGGTATTGTGTCCGAAGCCCAGGCCCGCGGCCACCCCCGCCGCCAGCGCGATGACGTTCTTCAGCGCACCGCCCAGCTCCACACCCACCACGTCGGTGTTGGTGTAGACACGGAAGTAGCCGGTCTGGAACGCGCGTTGCACGGCGGTGGCCACGCCCTCGTCGTGCGCGGCGGCCACCACGGCCGTGGGCATCTCCCTGGCCACCTCGTCGGCGAAGCTCGGGCCGGAGAGCACGGCGAAACGTCTCGTGGCGTCGCCGCGCAGCACCTCGGACACCACCTCGTCCATGCGCTTCAGCGACTCGAGCTCGATCCCCTTGGACGCGCTCACCACGATGGCGTCGTCGGCCATGGCCGGCGCGGCCTGGCTCATCACGGCCCTGACGAACTGGGACGGAGAGACCGAGACGACCATGGCCGCACCTTCCACCGCGGCCGCCATGTCCGTTCCGACCCGGATGGACGACGGAATCTCGATGCCCTCCAGGTACGGGCTCCATCCCGTCTCGGCCACGTGAGCGGCCACCGACGAATCGTGCGACCAGAGGCCCACGTCGTGTCCCTTCCGGGACAGCACCATGGCCAGCGCCGTCCCCAGCACGCCGACCTTCATGGGCGCGCCGCTCACGCCGCCCCCGAGTCGCGTGCGCCGCGGCGGAAGCGGTTCTCCTCACCCCGAAGGAGCCGGCGGACGTTGCCCCGGTGGGCCCAGACCACGAAGACGGCCAGGGACACGGCGAACCAGGTCAGGGCGTCGCCACCCCGGTGCGGCGTCAGGGCGATGAGCACGGGCAGCACCACGGCCGCACCCAGGGATCCCAGCGAGACGTATCCCGAGGAGAAGGTCAGCACCGCCCACACGGCGAACGACCCCAGGACGGCCCAGGGCGCCAACCCGAGGAAGACACCGGCGCTGGTGGCCACCCCTTTTCCTCCCTTGAACCGGACCCAGAAGCTGAACATGTGCCCCAGGATGGCCGCGGCGCCGAACGCCAGGGTCCAGCCCAGGTCGGCTCCGGCCAAGGGCGCCAGGAGCCCCACGGGGACCCAGCCCTTGGCGATGTCGATGAGCACCACGGGAATCGCCGCCCGCCATCCCAGCACGCGGAACACGTTGGTGGCCCCGAGATTTCCCGACCCTTTCTGGCGCAGATCCACACCGTAGACGGCGCGTCCGACCCAGAAGCTGGTGGGCGTGGCGCCCACGACGTAGGAGAGGGTCAGGAAGAGTGGGATCACGAAGGGTCCTTGCCGCTGCGCAACTTGATGCGAATGGGGGTGCCCATGAAGCTCCAGGCGTCCCGGAAGCCATTGTGGAGATACCGAACGTAGTGCGCCGGAATGGCCTTCGGAAAGTTGGAGAACAGCGCGAAGGTGGGCGGCGCCACGTCGACCTGGGTGCCGTAGCGGATCTTCACCGCCGAGCCCCTGTGGTGCGGTGGCGGCTGGCGGCCTACCAGGCGCCGCAGGACCTCGTTCACCTCGTGGGTCTCGATGCGCCGGTAACGCTCCTCCTGAACCTCCAGGACCAGATCGAGCACCTTCCGGACGCGCTGCCCCGTGAGGGCGGACACGAACACCGTGGGTACCCAGTTCAGGAACGGGACTCTGCCCCTGGCTCTGGTCGTCCACTCCACGGCGGTCATGGTCTCCTTCTCCACCAGGTCCCACTTGTTGGCCAGGAGGATGACCGCCTTCCCGGCGTCCCACGCCGTCTGGATGATCCGGATGTCCTGCGCGTGGATCTCCTCCTCGCTGGCGTCCACCAGCGCCACGCATACGTCCGAGTCCATGACCACCCGCTCGGTGCGGAGCGCGCTGTAGTACTCGAGCTGGTCGCTGATGCGGGTCTGCCGCCGGAGGCCCGCCGTGTCCACCAGGACGACGGTGCGGCCATGGTACTGGATGGGCGTGTCCACGGGGTCGCGGGTCGTTCCGGCCACGTCCGACACCACCACCCGGTCCTGGTGGAGGATCCGGTTCACCAGGCTCGACTTGCCCACGTTGGGCTTCCCCACCACCGCGACACGGACCTCGTCCGGGGCGGCCGCGCTGTCCGGGCCGCCTGGGAGCATGTCTAGAAGTCGGTCGAGGAGATCCCCGGAACCCTTTCCTGATATGGCGCTTACGGGAACCGGCTCACCGACTCCAAGAGACCAGAAGTCCAGGTAGCTCTGGTCCCTGGGCAGGTTGTCCACCTTGTTCACGCCCAACAGAACGGGCTTCCCGGACTTCCTAAGAACGGCGGCCAGACGCTCGTCCAGGGTCTGGACCCCTTCCTTGCCGTCCACCAGGAAGAGGATGGCGTCGGCCTCTTCCACCGCGGCGAGCGCCTGTCCCCGGATGGCGCGGTCCATCTCGTCGTCGCTTCCCTCCACCACGCCGCCGGTGTCCACCACGAAGAAGTGGCGCCCCGCCCAATCGGCGCGTGCGAAGTTGCGATCGCGCGTGACCCCCGGACGGTCGTCCACGATGGCCTTGCGTTGCCCCAGGACCCGATTGAAGAACGTGGACTTGCCGACGTTCGGGCGGCCGACGACGGCCACCACCGGAAGACGTTGGCTCACGCGTCCGCCAGGGCCTCGATGAGGTCGTATCCCTTCCGGATCTCCACGCCCTCGAGGGCCGAGCGGAGCTGGTCCAGGCTGAAGTCGTCGATGAAGACGTCGTCCTGGTTCAGGGCCTCGGCAGGGAGGACCACCAGGTCCTCCGCGGAAGCATCGCCCCGGAGCGCGCTCAGGATGTCCCGCCCACCCAGCAGACCCGCGATGGTCACCGTCTCACCGAAATACTCGTTCCGCACCGTGACCACCTCCACGCGGGCGCCGGTGACGGCGGCCAGGCGCGGGGCACGCTCCTCGATGAACGGCGTCATGGACAGTCCGGTGACCAGCCGGATGCGACGACCGTCCATGCGCGGGATACGGTCAGCCTCCGCATCGAACAGGTCCACGAAGCGACGCACGGCGCCGACGCCGTTCTCGTGGAGCGCCCCGTCGTCGTAGTAGCTGGCGTCGGGGACCGGCTCGCCGGCGATGAGATACATCTCGTCGGCAGCGTAGCACCAGCCTTCGCCCCGCTCCCCGAGCGCGCGCCGTCGGGCCTCGTCGACCTGTCGGATGACGGCCTGCGCCTCGCCCGGCTCCAGGAGGCGGACGGGACGATTCACGTTGTAGCGGGTGAGTCCCACCGGGACCACGGACAGCGAGCGAACCGACGGACCCAGGCCCCAGAGATCATCGATGGTCTGCTCCAGGGCCGCGCCGTCGTTCCATTCGGGGCAGAGGACCACCTGGGTGTGGACGTCGAGCCCTCCATCGATGAGAAAGCGCAGCTGATCCATGATCATGCCGGCCCTGTCGTTGACCAGGAGCCTTCGCCGCAGCTCAGGGTCCGTGGCGTGCACGCTGACGTAGAGCGGGCTCAGGCGCTGGTCCACCAGCCGCTGAAGCCCCTTGGGCCCCAGGTTCGTGAGGGTGACGTAGCTGCCGTAGGTGAAGGAGAGGCGGAAGTCGTCGTCCCGGAGCCAAAGGGTGTTCCGGGCCCCCTCCGGATTCCCGTCGATGAAGCAGAACACGCACTTGTTGGCGCACTCCCGGATGGTGTCCGGGGCGGGCTGGATGCCCACGGCGGTGCCCGGGTCGCGCTCGATCTCGTAGATGACCGTGTCCCCCTCGGGACTCACGGTCTCGAGCTCCAGCTCGGTGTCGGCGAGGAGGAAGGTCAGATCGATGCCGTCACGAACCCGGGCCCCGTTGATGCGAACCACACGGGTCCCTATTTCGAGGTTCAGCTCCTCGGCGATGCTGCCCGACTCGATCTCGGCGATGCGAACCACGGATGGGACCTGGAACCTCGGGGGATGGGTAGACTGGTGAAGCTAACGGCGGTGCCCATGGGCTTCAATCTGGCGGCCGCGATGGAGATCTGGCCCCGGCGGACCGCTCCGGCACCGCCCGGGGGCGGACTTCGCGCCGAGGCTCCGGCATTGACCGGGGGCACCTGGGCGCGAAAGCTTCGACGGGGAACATTTTCGCCGAAGGTGCCTTGAACGGGCGTACGCGTAGCAACCTCCTACGGTCGAGCGGAGCCTTGAGAACGTCGCAAACCCTCGTACCCCGGCCGCGACTGACGGCCGTGCTGGCGGCCGCGTTGGCGGCAGCGGCGGCATGTGAGCAGGTGGAGCAGGTCCAGGATCACTTCCGTGACCTCACGCCGCACGAGGCCTACGAGGAGTCCCTGCGTCAGGCCGGGCTCGACAGCACCGCCCTCGGCGCCGCCTGGCGGGAGGCCGCCGACGAGGCCCTGGTGGCTCCCATGGTGGTGTCGCTCCCGTTCCAGGAGCGCGGATACATCGCCCCGGAGGAGCCCGGCGCCATCGGATACCGTGTCTCCGTCCCCCGCGGGCGGAAGCTCACCGCCGAGGTCACGCTGGACACCGAAGAGGGGACTCGGGTCTTCCTGGACTTTTTCCGCGTGGCTTCCGACGAGGACGATCCCGCTCGGCCGCTCCTGTCCACGGACTCGGTGCCCGGCGCATTCGAGCACGAGCCTTGGCGCGGAGGCGACTTCATTCTCCGGCTCCAGCCCGAGCTGCTGCGCGGCGGGGCGTATACCGTGACGCTGCGTCTCG
>CAYGKI010000036.1:5483-14947 GCA_964350235.1 uncultured Gemmatimonadaceae bacterium
ACATCTTCGCGCCCCGAGGCACGCCCGTGCTGGCCGCGGCGGAAGGCGTGGTGAACCGCGTGGAGCTCACCAACCTGGGAGGGAAGGTCGTGTGGCTCCGGGACCCGGTGCGGAACGCCAACCTCTACTACGCCCACCTGGACAGCCAGGCCGTGCGGTCCGGGCAGCGGGTGCGCCCCGGCGACACCATCGGATTCGTCGGCAACACCGGAAACGCCATCACCACGCCACCTCATCTCCACTTCGGGATGTACCGGCGCGGCGAAGGGCCCGTGGACCCGTTCCCGTTCCTCGAGCCCCCACCCGGTGAGCTTCCGGAACTCACCGCGGACGTCACGCGCCTGGGGTCGTGGATCAGGGTCCTCGGCGAAGGGATCTATCTCAGAGCCGAGCCCGGCCGAAGTGGCGCCGTTCTGGCCGAGCTGCCCGAGCACACGCCCGCTCGCGTCCTCGCCGGCGCGGGTGCGTACTTCAGAGTCCGGCTCCCCGACGGCGAGCGGGGCTATGTCGCCGCGCGCCTCACGGAGCCGCTGGACGAGCCCGTGGCGGCGGAAGCCATGCTCCGCCCGGCGGAGATCCGCGCCGCGCCCGGAGCGGACGCGGCCGTGGTGGCGACGTTGTCGGCGGGGGAGCAGGTCCCGGTCCTGGGACGCTTCGGGTCCTACCTCCTGGTCCGCGCCCCCACCGGCCTGGGTGGCTGGGTGGGGGTCGATCTCCAGGAGTGAGTCCGAACTCGAGCGCGCAGGCAGGCGCGACTCCGCGCATTCTTGCGCTGGTTCCGGAGGGTCATTCGTTGGCGGCCCTGGATGTTCTGGATGTCTCCGTCACGGTCGTCCGCGATCTCGCCGCCTTCCTCCAGCGCCTGGCCGAGCCCGGTTGGGTGGGCACCCTTGTCTCCCTTTCCACCGAGCACGTGGACGAGAGGGTCGTGGAGCGGATCGCTCAGGCCCCTGGCGTGGGCGCGCTGTTTCTCTCCGCTCCGGGGGCCTCCCTGCAACGGGCCCTCCTGGCCGAGCGCGTAGGCGCCTCAGGCCTCCTCCGGGAGCCCCTGGACCCCGAGGCTCTGGCCTCCCGGGTGGGACTCCTCCTGGACGAAGGCGCCGAAGTCCGAATCCCGGATCTGCCGGCCGACGAGGGCCCGGAGCAGCTCATGGTCGGAGAGGGCCCCGCCATGGCCGAGGTGTTCGAGCGCATCGCCAGGGTGGCCAGATCCGACAGCACGGTCCTCCTCACGGGAGAATCGGGAACGGGAAAGGAGATGGTGGCCAGAGTGCTCCACGCCGCCAGCCCTCGCGGCACCGGGCCGTTCGTGGCGGTGAACTGCGCCGCCATCCCCGAGCATCTCCTCGAGTCCGAGCTGTTCGGCCACGAGAAGGGGGCGTTCACCGGAGCGGTGGCTTCGCGCGTGGGGCGCTTCGCGCGGGCCGAAGGAGGGGCGCTCCTCCTCGACGAGATCGGTGACATGAGCCCCCTGCTCCAGGCCAAGCTCCTCCGAGCGCTGGAGGAGCGTCAGGTCGAGCCCGTGGGCGGAGCCGGTCCCCGGGCCATCGACGTGCGCGTCATCGCAGCCACACACAGGGACCTGGGCGGACGGATCCGGGAGGGCTCCTTCCGTGAGGACCTCTACTACCGGCTCGCGGTGGTGGACATCCCCCTTCCTCCGCTGCGGGAGCGGGGACCCGACATCCGCACTCTGGCACTGCACTTCCTGGCCCATTTTGCCAAGAAGCACGAGCGTCCCCTCCAGAGCATCACGGAGCGTGCGCTTCGCAGGTTGGAGGCCCACGCCTGGCCAGGGAACGTCAGAGAGCTCCGCAACGTCCTGGACAGAGCCGTGCTCCTGGCCGCCGGGCCTGTCGTGCGCGCCGGACACCTCCGCCTGGGGGAAGCGTCTCCACGCGGCTCCTCACGATCGTCGGACCAGGACCCGCGAGGCTATCCACCGGAGCTGTCCCTGGCTGAGGTGGAGGCCGACCACATCGCCCGCGTCCTGGCCGCCACGGACGGGCATATTGGGCGAGCCTCCGAACGGCTCGGGATCCACCGCAACACGCTGACCCGGAAGATCCGCGACTACGACCTGGTGGTCCCGGGCGAATCCTCGTGACCCGGGGTGGCTTGGGGGCCCCCGCCCCGGGGCCGAGACCCGTGCGGAGGCTGGTTGCACCAGAATGGGGCAGCACGCACCATGTCGCACCGCTCGTCGCATCACTCAGCACTTCCGCTCACCCGTCGTATCGTGTTGCCCCGATGATGTTTACGCTCACTCCGCCACACGACTCGTTTCGAGCACGAAACCTGCGTGTGACGTGGCCCATATGAGTACTCCTCTCGACTACGACGCCATCCGACGCCTCGTCCCCGACCTGGACGAGCTGAAGGCGCTGTTCGACGCCGTCCTCGGCGCTTCCCGACCCAGTCCCGAAGATACCTGGACCGGTAGCGGCGAGCTGGACACCGTCGGCGCCCGGGAGGTGGACGCCCCTCGGGTCGCCGCGCTGGGGCTACGGGCCGCCGAGCTCGAGGCCGAGAGAATCCGGAACATCTACGGCGCGGTCTCGGACGCGCTCCAGGCCACCATCCGCGGCGATCTGGTGGCGGCCATTGACGCCATGCTCAGGGCGGCAGCCGTGGAGGAACGCGCGGGACGGGCCACGCAGTCAGCGGCCTTCGCCGAGGCCGCCCTCAAGCTGGCCCATACCCGGGGAGATCCGAGGGCGGTGTCGCTGGCCCTCCGACGCCAGGCCCGAGCCGAGCGTGCCGCCGGTGCGTTGGACGCGGCATTGCAGCACTATACGGAGTCCGTCGGTGCCGCCGATTCGGCCCAGGACCGACCAGGACAGGCGGAAGCGGCCATCGGCGCGGGGAACGTCCTGGAACAGCAGGGGCGGTGGGCGGAGGCGGAGCGGTGGTACGCTTCCGCACTCGAGGCTCTCGAACCGTTGCCGTCCCCTACCCCCGCCCTTTGGCATGCGCGACTCAACATGCACATCGTCCTCCGATCTCGCGGCGACCTGGCCGAGAGCGAGGCCTGGCTGGGTGACGCCGAGGCAGTAGCGGCGGAGCTGGGTGACCCGGCCCGCCGTGTCTTTCTGGGCAACGCTCGCGGCCAGCTGCTCATGGCCCTTGAGAGGCCTGACGAGGCGGAGGACCGTTTCCTGGAAGCGCTCCAGGCGGCGGACCGCGGGCGTCCCTCGGCCGTCATCCGTCTCAACCTGGCCGAGTGCCATCTCGCCCGTGGACGTACGCTGGACGCTGCCGAGCAGGCGCGGGAGGCCGAGCGGGACGTCCTGACCGGATCGGCGACGGACAAGCTTCCCGAGGTCTACCGCATGCTGGGGCGGGCCGCCGCATCCGCCGGAAACCCTGACGCATTCGTGCTCTTCGAGCGCGCTCTCGAGCTGTCAGGAGACCAGGACGCGCTCATCCTCGAGCGCGCGCAGACCCTGCAGGCCTACGGTGATGCCGAGCACGCCCTTGGTCAACGGGCCACCGCAGCCGAGTTGTGGGCCAAGGCCCGAGCCGCCTATGAGCGGCTCGGTATCGAAGGATTCCGCCGCCCGTGGTCCGACTGCTTCGACGCACCCTTCCCTTCTCTCGATCGTACGGAAGCCCATCCATGAGCCTCCATTCATCTGGCCCGTTCCGACCCCGGCTCGCCGGGAGACTCATCCCTCTTCTGGGTTTGGCTCTCTTCCAGGCGTGCGGGAACCTTACCGCGGGCGGCTTCGGCGAGGCACGCGTCGTCGCCAACGGCGACGCCCCGGATCCCGCGGCCAGCCCGGCCGCGACCATTCTGGCGGCACCCCTGCGGTCGGATCACGACGACGACGTGAACCCCGAGGGCGAGTTGGAGCTCAGCTTCCGGCTCTACCTCGAATCCGACGGCGGTAGGCCCATCGAGCTCTCGAACGGCGACGATCTCGAAGTATCCCTGGACCTGCAGGGCGCCCTCGAGGCGGACGTGGTCACCGCCCGCATCCCCTCGGACGTTTACAGCGCGCTCCGCATCGACTTCCACAAGGTGGAGGTCGAGGTGGACGCCGGTGTGGTCATCGACGGCCAGCCGATCCTGGGTGAAGTCGACATCGAGATCGAAGACCTCACCGTCGAGCGAGCCCTGAACCTCACCGTACTGGAAGGATCCACCGTGGAGATCCTGCTGGACCTGAACGCCGCCACTTGGCTCCAGTGGGTGGACGTCACCACGGTCCCGTATTCCGTCCGGCCCGAGTTCTTCGCGGAGGCCTTCTCGGTCCGCATCCGGTAGCGGGCCGCGGCCGGCCAGGCCACGTCCCTGCTGGTTCCGGCACTCGCGCTCCCCCGGCAAAGAAAAAGCCCCGGGTCCTCTCGGACCCCGGGGCTTCTCTTTGCAACCGAACCGGCCCTAGCTCCGGATCGGCCGCACCCTACACCACGCGAGCGCGGCTTGGGAAATCATCACACTCCGTCGACTAACACGTCAAGCAGTTGTGGTTGTTGATGGCACCCAGGCTCTCGAGGAGCGCCACTGTGGCCGGGAACGGCGACACCCGCTGAACCGGGCCGTTGGCCATGTCCACGGTGGTCTGTCCGCGGCGGCTCACCGCCATGATGTCGGCGCCGTGATCCACGAGATACAGGATCATCTCGTTGTCACCTCGGGCCGCGGCATGGTGCACGGCGTTGTACCCGTTGTGATCCCGGACGTTGACGTCCACGCCCAACTCTTCCACCAGGTACTTCACGGCGGGCAGCCAGCCATTGATCTGGTGGCGATGGGCGTTGCCCGCGAAGCCCTCACCGTATCCGACGCCGCTCGCGGCATGGATGGGATAGACCGCGGGCCCACCCTCCTCCACCGGAGGAAGACCGGAGGGATCGAGCTGGTTCTCCAGCACCTCGTTGGCCTCGTCGACGGCCTCGAGCACCTGCTCCCGCAGCACGTCGGCAGCGCTCATGGCGAAGATCTCGTCGTCGAAGCGATAACGGATCTCGTCCGGGAAATCGTCCCGAACCGAACGCAGCAGCTGGAACTTGGCCGAGTCGTCCAGCGCCAGGAAGTCGTCGCTCTGAAGCTCCTGCACGTTCTGCTGGCGCAGGAACTCGTCCGGCGTGCGCCGCTCACGAGGCGCCGGAGCCCGGGTGGCGATGTTCGGGTCCGCGCCGTGCTCCACGAGGAGCCGCATGGCGGCCACGTCGGTGGCGTAGGCGGCCCGCAGGAACGCCGTGGACCCGTCAGTGTCGATGAGGCCGCAGTTCCCGTTACCGCACCCCGTGTACACCATGTACCAAGGGTGCATGGAGATGCGGTGGTTCACGTCCGCTCCCGACTCCAGGAGCGCGCTCATGACGTCCAGGTAGCTCGCCTGCTGCCGCTCACGCTGCTGCGGCTGCGGGTAGCGGGTGCGCGGCTGCCACTCGACGTTGATGGCCGCCCACAACGGCGTCACGCCATTCAGGGTCGACGCCGCATTGGCATCGGCGCCGTGCTCCAGGAAGAGCATGGCCATATCGAACTGTCCGTTCAGCACGGACATGAGCAGCGGGCTGGTTCCGTCCGCGGGGCTGACCAGGTTAGGATCCGCACCACCCTCGAGGAGGGCCATGGCGGCTTCACGGTGCCCCTGCCGCGCAGCGTGCAGGAGCGGGGTCAGTCCGCCCTTGGCCGTGATGGTGGGCGGGCCACGGCGGAAGCCGCGGTTGTCCTCTTCCTCATCCTCCTCGGCCTCCGGCACCCCGGTCTCGAAGACTTCGCGGCCGGCCTTCACGGCGGCCTGGATCTCACTGGGCGTGGGCTCACGCGCACCGTCGTTGGTGAACGCGGCCAGAACCGCGTCCCGCCGATCGTCGGCGGCGCTCATGAGCTCGTTCCACTCCAGGAGGTCCCGCACTTCCGTGGTGACGTTGGGGTCGGCCCCGTTCTCCAGGAGGAGGCGGATCACAGGCGCCCGGTTCTCGGCCGCCGCGAACACCAGAGGCGTCTGCTTCCAGTGCCCTTCGGTGGCATTGACATCGGCTCCGTGATCCAGGAGGGCCTGAACCACTGCCACGTCGCCGGCCGAGGCGGCCATATGCAACGCGTTGGCCAGCGTCTCGGAGGTCTGGCGCTCGGCGGAAGCCCCATTCTCAAGGAGCCAGCGCACCATCCCCTCGTTGCCCTCGCGGGCCGCGACATGCAGCGGCACGTAGCCGCCGATGCGCGTGGTGGGCTCGAGGAGCGCACCGGCAGCACGCAGGATCTCCGCCATGGCGACGTCGTCGCGCTCGGCGGCCCAGTGCATGGCCGTCATTCCGTCGCCCTGTGCGGCATTCACGTCCGCGCCACTGCGTAGCAGCGAAACGATCGCCTCCGCGTCCCCGCGCATGGCCGCATCGGCGACCGGCGACTCAGGGGGACCCGCTGCGATCAGCACGGTGGCGCAGAGCGCCGTCAAGGTGCCGAGGCGTAGGCCGAGTCTCATTCTTCCTCCGTGACCTTTCTCAAAGTTGTGAGGGCAGCCCGGCCGTCGCGTGACGGCCGGGCCACCTTCACCGGTGGTTCGACTTCAGGATTGGATCAGAGCTGCGTGGTGGCGCTGCGCGGCATGCTCAGCGGCAGCTCGCCGGTGCTGTCACCGAAGCTCTCCATGTCGTCCAGCCCCATCCGCTGCATCAGGCTCAACATCGCGTTGGCCATGGGCGTGCCGTCGCCGGCGCGGAGGTGGAGGTTGCCCTCCAGGATCCCGCCACCCTTGCCCAGGAAGAACAGCGGGCAACGGCGGTGGTTGTGGATGTTCGCGTCGGACATCGGCGAGCCCCACATGACCACGGACTTGTCCAACAGGTTCGTCCCGCCGTCGTCCGTGTTCTTGAGCTTCTCGATGAAGTACGGGAGCATGCCCACCCGGTACTGGTTGATCTTGTTGAACTCCAGGATCGCCTCTTCACGTCCGCCGTGGTGCGAGGACGGGTGGAACGGGCGGTCGGAGCCGCTCTCCGGGAAGGCCCGGTTGTCGGCGTCACGTCCCGTCTTGAACGCGATGACGCGCGTCATGTCGGACTGAAGCGCCAGGACCTGGAGGTCGAACATGACCTCCATGTGCTCACGGAACGAGTCCGGCACGCCGGCGGGGGCCTCGGGCATGGCCCGCTCCTCGCCGGAGGTGTTCTGAGCCTCGATCATGTTGATTCGACGCTCGAGCTCACGCACGTCCGTCAGGTACTTGTCCATCCGCTGACGGTCCTCGGCCCCGAGCTGCCGCTGGACCTGGGCCACCTCACCGGCGATCCAGTCCAGGATGCTCTGGCGCGTGGCACGGCGCTCCGCCCGATCCTCCATGGACGTCCCGCTGCCGAACAGCATGTCGAACGCCACCCGCGGGTCCCGGATCATGGGAAGCGGCTCGCTGGGCGAGGCCCAGCTGATGGCGTCCGTGTAGGAGCAGGAGTAGTTGTACGTGCACCCACCCGCCGCGTCGAGCTGCTCGATGCAGAACTGCATGGAGGGCAACGGCGTGTCCTGGCCGAAGCGCCGGGCGTAGATCTGGTCGATGGACGTACCCACGAACAGGTCGGAGCCCTGGGTCTGCTTCGGATGGGACTGGGTGAGGAAGACCGCGCTGGAGCGGAAGTGGTCGCCGCCGATCTCCGGCGGAGCGAACGCCTCGGCCATCCGGCAGTCCGTGTTGCTCACGATGGTGAGATAGTCCTGGTACGGCGTCAGCGAGTTCAGCGCGCTGTCCGGGATGATCTCGAAGTTCTTGCCGGTGGTCTCCGGGGCCCAGAGGAACTGCTTCTCGGCCCACACGTTACAGCCGGCCAGGCCGTGCACCTCTTCGATGGCGATGAAGGGGATGCGGTCGGCGGCGGCAGCAGCGGCGGCCTTCTCTCCACGGAGCCGACCCGCAGGAACCATCGCGTCGAGGAACGGCAGCGCCACGGAGGCGCCCATTCCCCGAAGGAATGTTCTGCGGTCGAGGTGGCTTCCAGTGATGAATTGCATGGTTTCGGTTCTCCTCAACTGAGTGCGCTAGGGTACGCTACTGCTACTGACCCGCTTCCGCGGTCACTGTGGGGGCCTGCTTCAACCTGAAGGCGTCGCTCTTCACGACACCCATGATGATGGAGGCCATGGGGTAGGCCCCACCGTCCTCCGCCTCGTCGACGATCTCCCGGATGGCCGGGTTGTCGAAGTACTCCATACGACGACCGACCGCGTACGCCAGCAGGTTCTCCGTGAACGACCGCACCAGCGGCAGAGGCCGCTTGAGCAGGGCCACGGTGAGGTCCTGAGGCGTATTGATGGCCGATCCGTCGTAGAACTCGCCGCGCGTGTCCAACGGAGCACCGTTCTCACGCACGCGCCACTTCCCGGTCACGTCGAAGTTGTCCAGCGCCAGCCCGATGGGATCGATGAGGCTGTGGCAGGAGTTGCACGTGGGGTTCGCCCGGTGCTGCTCCATGCGCTCGCGCGTGGTCAGCACGCGACCGGTGCTGCCCTGCTCCGAGGACTCGTCCAGCGTCGGCACGTTCGGCGGCGGCGGCGGCGGCGGCGTGCCCATGAGCACCTCCATGATCCACTTGCCCCGCAGCACCGGAGACGTCCGGTTGGCCAGCGACGTCAACACCAGCACGCTCCCGTGTCCGAGCACGCCCGAGCGGCCGGAGCCCTCCGGGTACTGGACCATCTGGAAGTCGTCACCCGCCACGCCCGAGAAGCCGTAGTGGGCAGCCAGGCGCTCGTTCACGAACGTGTAGTCGGCCGTGAACAGGTCGAGCATGTCCCCGTTGGTATCGACGAGATGGTTGAAGAGCATCTCGGTCTCGCGCTGCATGGCGTTCGCGAGGTTCTCGTCGAAGTTCGGGAAGAAATTCGGATCCGGACGGACCTTGTACAGATCCTGCAGACGCAGCCACTGGGCCGCGAACCGAGTGGCCAGCGCGTCGGCGCGCTCATCCGCCAGCATCCGGCGGGTCTGGCGCTCCAGCTCGTCCACGTCGGACAGACGTCCGTCGCGGGCCACACGGAGGAGCTCCTCGTCCGGGGGCGTGCCCCAGAGGAAGAAGGACAGACGCGACGCGAGGTCCGTGTCGCCCAGCTCGTAGATCTCGCCGGCGTCGACTCCTTCTGGAGCCCGCTCGAGCCGCAGCGTGAAGAACGGGCTGGCCAGGATGGCCTCCAGGGCATCACGGACGCCCCGCTCGAAGCCGCCCTTCTCGACGCCCTCGCGGTAGAAGCCCATGAGCCCGCTCATCTCGTCGTCCCGGACCGGGCGACGGTACGCCTGGGTCGCAAGACCCTCGATGATCTCCCGGGCGCACGGCTCCTCTTCTTCCTGACTCACCGGACGGCAGGTGAAGATCCGGCGACGGGACTCGGTCTCGGACACGCCGGTGGTCCTGACGGGACCGACGATGACCATGTCACGGAGGTGGGGAAGCGTCGTGATGCCGCCACCGCCGGCTCCACCGCCGGCCATGGGCCAATCGTGAGGACGCATGAG
>CAYGKI010000037.1:0-14856 GCA_964350235.1 uncultured Gemmatimonadaceae bacterium
CGAACGTCACCCTCCCGTCGGCGCGGAGGTCCGACATGGGGCCGGAGAAGGTGGCCCGGCCACTGAGCCAACCGTCCAGCGGAAGGGGCTCCTCCAGCCAGGGCGAGATCCGGGAGACCACGAGGGGGCTGGCCACCACGGTCAGGTTGGAGGTGGACACCATGTCGCCGAAAGTCACGGCTCCATCGAGGGCAAGGTTCGAGTCCGCCAGACGGACGTCCACCTCGTCCATGGCCAGCCGGAGACCATCCGCCGTCGAGACGTCCGCCCCGCCCCGGAACTGGCCATCGGGAATCCGGGGGTCCGCCCACCGGAGATCCGCGAGGTCCCCCCAGTCGTCCACCTCGATCCCCGCCCGGAAGACCCAGCCGTCGACGCCCTCCAGGGGGCCCAGGGTGACCGTCCCGCGTCCCAGGGTCTCGGGCAGACGAAACGCCCCTTCCTCGATGCGGAGCCCGTCGTCGAGATCGAAGGCCAGCCGACCGAACGCCTCGCGCAGGACCATGGGCTGCTCCCGTCCCGCCAAGGACGTACGCATGGCCAGGGACGCGAGATCGGACCGAAACGAGACTCCGCCGTCAATGGCCAGGACGCCGTCCTCCAGGTCCAGGTCCATGGCATCCAGGCCGAGTCTCGCGAGCGGCCCCTCCGGTCCGGGAAGCACTCCGCTGGCCCCGGCGCGGAGCTCCGGCGGGGCGGGAGAAAGGACGGAAACACGGCCCTGTCGGACACCGATCTGACCGAACACGATCTCCATGCGACCGCCGGCCGAGTCCGGAGACGCCTCCGAGGGCGCCAGCACGCGCGAGAGGTTGAGGTCGTCTGTCTCGGAAAGGCGCGAGATCTCCAGGTCCATGCCCCAGAGGATGACCGACCGAAGCCGGATGGAGCCGGCCACCAGGCCCGTGGGGAGATACCGGACCACCACCGAGTCCGCCGAGAGCACCGGCCGGCCGGTGCCGTCGGTGAGGACCACGTCGTCGAAGGAAGCCCCACCCAGGAGCGTCGTCGAGCGGACGCCGCCCACTCGGAGCTCACCGGCCAGCGCCCCCTGGATCCGTTCCAACGCGAAGTCCAGCGCCGCCCGCTGCCCCCTCCCCGTCTGCAACACGAACACGATCCCCGCCACCACCAACGCCACGGCGAGGAGCAGCGCCCGCGAGAGCCACCGCCGCACCGCGCGGACGCGCCGAAGCCTTCGGCGGCGGACCTCGCGCCGCCGGCGCGCGGGCTGGTCCGGGTCTCTCGCTTCCGCGGTCATCAGAACGCCTGCCCGATGGAGAAATGGAGCTGGAATCGGCTCCACTGGAAGCCGCCTCCCTCTTCTCCATACATCACCAGGGGCGAAAGGATGCCCAGCTCCCCCGACGTGACGTAGAAGGCATCGCCATAAGGGATGCATCTGGCCCCGCCCTCGGGGCACGCTCCCGCATCGGCCTCGACGAGCAGCGGCGTGATGACCGGGAGGGCCGTCCGGCCTCGGAAGCGATATCCGAAGTCGATGCGGATGGGGCCCACGGGACTGAAGTAGCGCACGCCCAGTCCCGGCGTGAGCTCAAGGTCCCCCAGCGACGGCGAGCTGCCCGCGGACCATACCTGTCCGAAGTCACCGAAGACCACCACTTCGAACGTCCGCCCCAGGCGCCTGCGAATCTCGATGTTGCCCTCGAGCACCTGGGACCCACCCGTGGGTCTCGGCACGAAATCCGACTCGAGGAGCGGTCCGGCGTCGCAGCTCAGATCCTCGATGGTCCCCGGCGTGCATCCGGCGCCCGGGTCATCGGTTTCCGGGTCCTCCGGCTCGACGGGATCCAGCAGCCGGGCGGGATCCGCGAGCGTCAGCACCCTGGGGCCGAGACGCCCCTGAGCGAAGCCCCGGACCGACGTGGCGCCGCCGGCGTAGAACCGCTTCTGAGGGTGGACGATCTCCGACCCGTCCTCGGCCTGGAGGAGCTCATCGAAGCCTCCCGACCCCACCCACCCGGCGCGCAGCCTGGCCGCCACCACCACGTTCCCCAGGGGCTCGTACACCGTGCCCTCCGCCACCGCCCGATCGTAGCGGAAGTCGGACGCCGTCCACGATGCCGCGTGCTCCAGGTCGAGGTTGAGCCGGAAGCCGTCCGTGGGGTTCAGAACGTCGTTCGACCGATCCCGGGAGAGGCTCAGGCCCACGGGCGCCAGAATGTTGGCGCCGGCCAGGATGGCCACGTCCTCGGGGGTGCACACCAGGAACCCGGTGCAGAAGAGAACCTCGGCCGCGTCCAGCTGCGTGCGCTCAGGTCGGTACGAAAGGGTGAGCGGGGTCGCCGCCCCGAGCGACCGGGTGAGCGCGAACTGCAGACCGACGGCCCGCCGGATGAAGATGTCCGGCACGGCCTGTCGCTCGGCGAAGAGCGACGCCCCGAAGGAGTTCCGGGTGGAGAAGATGAACGGCTGGGTGAAGTCCACCGTGCCCAGCCAGGTCAGATCCTCGTACGCGTCGGACCGGTCGGGAACGCTGCACAGCACGTCTCCGAAGTCCCGGGTGAGCAGGTTGGAAACCCGGCCCCTTACCCGGAGCACGCGGGCACCGCCGAAGAAATTGCGGCTCGTCCAGCTCGCCTCGACGTTCATGCATTCGGCGCTGGTCCAGCCCAACGCCCCACGGACCCTATAGGCGTTTCCCTCCTGCACCGACGCAGTGATGGGAACGACGGAGTCCGGCTCGGACTCCAGGGCCGCGTTCACCTGGGCGCTGCGAACGATCTCCATGCCGAAGAGCCGTGCCTGGGCATCCAGCAGCTGGTCCGGCCGGTACAGGTCGCCGGAGCGGAACTGGAGCATCCGGAGCACGGTGCCGGCATCGAGGGTGCGCGTGCCCTCCACGTTGATCTCGCCGTAGCGCACACGGATCCCGGGCTCCACGTCGAACGTCACCCGGGCGCTGTAGGGCGTCTCCGTCGGGATCAGCGACTGCCGATAGACCTCGGCGTACGCGTACCCCTGATTCCGCAGACGCGCGAGGATGGTGTCCCTGGTGGCGTCCATCCGGAGCGTGTTGAGCCGGTCGCCCTGGGTCAGCGGGAGCTCGGAGAGGAGCCGGGGACCGAGCCCGTTGGTGTCGTCGGCGTCCAACCCGGTGAAGCCGATGGAGTCCACCACCACCGGACGTCCCTCTTCGATGTAGAACGTGATGCCGGCTCGCCCGTCCTCGAGGGTATCGGTCTCGGCCTCCACCATGACCTCCCGGAAGCCGCGCTGCCGATACCAGATCTCCATCCGGAGGCGGTCTCTCGGGACCTCCCGCTCCCTGAGCTGGAACCGCTCCAGGCCCACGCCGAACAGACAGAGTGGCTCCAACCAACCCGACCTGCAGTCCGTGGGACGGCTGATGATGGCGCGTTGGAGCGAGTCCTCGGGAAACGCTTCGTTCCCCAGGAACCGCACCTGCCCCACCTCCGGGGGCCCTACCTGCTGGGCCGACGCCGGCGCCGTCCAGCACAGCGCCACCACCATGGCGAGCGCCGCGGGACACCCCCGCAGTCGGCGCCGGAGCCTACCCGCCATCGCTCCCCCCCGGGGAGGGCCCCGGACCGGAACCTCCGTTCCGATGACGTCGAACCAGGATCGGCTCGGTGGGCTCGAAGCGCGCGCCTCCGGGAACGAGCCGGTGTGGCACCACCTCGATTCGGTCCGGCCCGATGCGAATGACGTTCATGCTGTTCAGGTCCGCCTCGGCGCCCCGCCCTCGCCACGACGTGGTGGTGCCGCAGGAGATCACGGGAAACGGGACTCCGGTCCGATGGTCGTCGGGCTCCAGGATCCGCGTCTGGTGGACGTGACCGCCCAGCAAGAGGTCGATCCCCATACGGCCGAAGGCGTCGAGGTGCCCCCGAGCGCCCGGAAGGGGATGACCGCCGGAGCCATCGTCGGTGACCACGAAGTGGTGGTGCACCACGAGAATGCGCACGTGCTGTTTCGGCGCCCCTGCGAAGGCGTCGGCCGCGAACACCACCTGCTCGTCTCGCAAGCGGCCACCCACGATGGCACGGCGCGGCGCCGCGGAGCTCAGCGCCACGACGGTGGCGCCCTCCACGCTCGTCACCGTGTCCAGCCTGGGCGACACGTAGCGCTTCCAGTTCCGGTAGGGGTCCAGGAGCCGTTCCCAGACCCGGTAGAGCGGCACGTCGTGGTTGCCCGGTGTCACCACCACCGGCGCCGGCCCGAGCCGTCCCATGAGGGCACGGGCGACCTTGAACTCCCGCGCCTTGGCCCGTTGGGTCAGGTCTCCCGCCACCACCACCAGATCGGGCTTGAGCCGGTCCGCCTCGCGCACCAGCGCCTCGGCCGCCTCCGGACGATATGGCTTGCCGATCTGCAGATCGGAGGTGTGGAGTACCGTGAGCATGGGGCTGCGGTCAGGCTTCGGAGGGTTGGCGGCGCCCGCTTCCGGAGAGTCTCGCCACGCCTACCAGGCCCACCACCATGATGCCGACGGAGATCATCTGGGCCAGCGTCAGGGGACCCAGGAAGCGGTCGTCCTTGGCCCGGAAGAACTCGACGATGAAGCGCTCCAGTCCGGCCAGCACCAGCCACAGCATGAAGAGCCACCCGGCCGCCCGCGGCTGACGCCGCAGCCTCCAGAGGAGGAAGAAGATGAGGGTGCTCATCCCCACCTCGTAGAGCTGCGTGGGATGCACGGGCACGATCTGGCCGTACCGCTCCACCAGCGCGGGATCCACGGCGATCCCGAAGTCACGCTCGATGATGTCCACCCGGGTGGGAGGCGCGCCCCGAGGGAAGGCGATACCCACCCACGAGTCCGTGGGTCGGCCCCAGTCGTCGCCCACCATGAAGCAACCGACCCGCCCCACGGCGTACGCCAGCGCCAGAGCCGGCGCCACCGCATCGGCCATCCTGGGAAGGGGAAGCTTCTGTCTCCGGATCTCCCACACCACCAGCACCGTGGCCAGCAGGAATCCGCCGTACCAGACCAGTCCCCCCCGGGCGAAGATCATGCCCATGGGGTTGGCCGCCGTCTGTTCCCAGTTCAGGAGCACGTAGTAGAGCTTCGCCCCGACGATTCCGCCGATGACCGCCATGAACACCAGGTCCCAGGCCTTCTCGGGATCCTGATCCATGCGGCGCATCTCGGCACGCAGGACGTAGCCACCCGTCAGGAAGGCCAGGAGCATGAACACGCCGAAGGACGTGACGGCCTCGCCTCCGATGAGCGGCAGCCAGTCGGGAAGCTCGAAGATGACGGGATACATGCGCTAGCGGGTCGCTGAAGTAGACTCGGGGGATGGCGTGCCCGCCGTCGGGACGCCCCCCCGCACCAGACCCGGGAAAGGTAGCGAAGCGGAGGCCGAGCCGTGCATGGACGCGACCTCGCCGCGGTCGTACCGGAAGCGTGCCGCCCGGGCCACCATGGCGCCGTTGTCCAGGGACAACCTGGGCGACGCGTGAAAGAGCCGACCGTCCGGCGCCAGCGCCTCGGCCATGGACTCACGCAGCCTGCGGTTCACGCTCACGCCGCCGCCCATAAGCACCCGGCGGCATCCGGTCTGCTCCACCGCCCGGAGCGTCTTCCTGACCAAGACCTCCACCGCGGCTTCCTGGAACGAGGCCGCGACGTGGGGGAGCTCCTCGGCCAACGCGCCACGGTCCTGGAGCTCGGTCACCGCATCCCCCACCGCGGTCTTCAGCCCGCTGTAGGAAAAGTCGTAGTAGTCCGGGTCTCCCGGGCGCTGGCTCTTCCGAAGCATGGGCCGAGGCAGCTTGATGCGCCCGGAGTCACCGGCCTCGGCCGCCTTCTGGATCTGGGGGCCTCCCGGATAGGGAAGGCCCAGGAGCTTGGCCACCTTGTCGAAGGCTTCGCCGGCCGCATCGTCCCGGGTCTCCCCGAGGAGGTGGTACTCACCCCAGCGGGGCACGTACAGCAGAAGCGTGTGCCCCCCCGATACGAGGAGAGCCACGAACGGAGGCTCGGCGTCGGGGTCCTCCAGTGACGGCGCGAACAGGTGGGCCTCCATATGATGGACGGCCACCCACGGCTTGCCTGCGCCATATGCCGCGGCCTTGGTCCAACATACGCCCACCAGCAGGGCGCCGATGAGGCCGGGGCCGGCGGTGGCCGCGAATACGTCGACGTCGGACAACCGCATGCCCGCGCGCTCGAGACACGCCTCCACCACCGCATCCACTTTCTGCAGGTGCGCCCGGGCGGCCAGCTCGGGCACCACCCCGCCGTAGACCTCGTGGACGTCCTGGGAGAGGATGACGTGCCCGAGAATCCGGTGGTCCCCGTCCAGGACCGCCGCGGAGGTCTCGTCGCATGACGTCTCCAGGCCCAGCACCACCGGAGCGTCCGGCCCGGTCATGGGCCCCCGCCGCCGGAAGGTGGCACGTCCTGGGCGCGACGGATGGTGACGACCTCCGTGAGGGCTTGGGCCGTGACCCCCGCCGGCACGCCCCGGACGCTGAGGGGGACCCTTCTCACCTCCCCGTCCGCCATGCCCAGGAGTGCCTCGGTGGCGGCCACGGCCCGGATGCCCGACAGGTCCAGCCCGGTCACCAGGGAGCGCGGCCCCACGATGCGCACCTGGACCGTGACGGGGTCAGTGACCAGCTCCGGCTCACCCTCGCCGGGGTCCACCAGGACCGCGACGCCGGGGACGGTGCGCTCCAGGACCTCCTCCACCCTCAAGCTCAGGCTCACGGTGGCCGGCTGCGCGGTCCCTCCCAGGAGACCCGCCGTGTCCACGGGCACGGTGAAGACCCCCGACTGCCGGACATCCGCCAGATCCAGGGGACGGAGCGTCATGGAATCCAAGCCCGCTACGCGGCTCTCCGGCCCCCGCACGCGCACGAACTGTGGGTTGGCACTGATGCCACCCAACAGCGTCAGTCCCTCCTGTAGCTGGCCGGCCGTCCGGGCAGCCACCGGTACCAGCCTGGAGGCAGCCGGCTCGAAGCTGAGGCGGACGGTGGCGGGCGTCACCGACTCGACGGTCACCCCCGCTCGTCCCGCCGCCTCCACCCACTCGCGTCGCAGCGCGATGACCGTGTCCCGCGAGGCCACGGAAGACACGGGGATGCGAAGGATCGTCCCTTCCTGGGCCAGGCGGATGATCTCACGGGCCACGCCACCGAGACGGATTTGAACCACCGGGGGATCGGCCGCGCCCGCCAGCACCCAGCTGGTGTCCGCGATCTGGACCTCGACGGGTACCGCGGAGAACGTCTCGCTGTTGTTCGGCTCGGCCTGCACCACCGCCCAGAGAAAGATGGAGAGCGCCAGCGCCGAGAGCTTCAGTCGCCAGTTCTGGAAGAGTCGGGAGGCGGGGGGCATGCTCGGACGATCAGCCGTCCATCAGCCGCAGGACCAGCCCCCTGTTCACGTCCGCATCCCAGTGGGTGCCGCCAGCGACCTTCTTGTAGATGATGCCGTCCTTCCCGATGAGGAAGGTCTCGGGCACGCCCGTGGTCTGGTAGATCCGCTGGATGTCACCCGCGGGATCGTGGAGAATGGGGAAGGTCAACCCGAACTCGTCAGCGAACTCCGCCAGGTCTCCACCGGGACGGCCGGAGGCGTCCCGCTCTCCCGGACGGGCGTCCACACTCACGGCGAGAACCTCGAAGTCCTCGCCTTCGAACTCCTCGTAGAGCCGCTGCATGGAAGGCATCTCCTCGCGGCAGGGGGCGCACCAGGTCGCCCAGATGTTGAGGAGCACCACCTTGTCCCTGTAGTCGTCGAGCGTCCGCTGCTCGCCTTCGAGCGTGGCGGCCGTGAAGACGGGGGCCTCGGCCCCGGTGACCACGGGCCGGTAGCTCTCACGGCCGAGCCAGGCGACGAGAACGACGGCGCCTGCGCCCACGAGCGTCCAGACGTACGGAGAACGGATGAACCTGCGCTTCATTGGGAGCCGGTCCTGGCAGCCGGTGAGGGATGGACGACGGGCACCGGACGGGTGCCCGGAATGCTACGAAGGACGGGGGCTATTGTTCCCGATCTCCTGCGGATCTCAGCCCCCTCGCCGGCCCACGGCCAGCCTGACCTCGGCGCCGCGCTCCAACTCCGTGTCGGCGGTGGGCTCCTGCTCGACGATAATCCCCTGATCCCGCCCGAACCGGAAGACCTCTCTCACTTCCGCCACCACCAGCCCCAGGGAATCGAGGAGGGCCATGGCAGCGTCCTCCTCCATGCCCAGCACCAACGGCATGGGAATGGACGGCGGACCCGTGCTGATGAGCACCTCGACCTCCGCGGGAAGAGCCACCGCCCGATCCACGTCCGGGACGATCCCGATGACCCGTCCGCGGGGCTCCTCGGACTCCGCCGAGTCGGTCCGGACGGCGAACCCGCTGGCCTGGAGCACCACCAGAGCCTGGTCCGCGCCCAGCCCGAGCACGTCCGGCACCAAGCGCGTCTGGGGCCCGAGGCTCACGGTGACCCGCACCGGAGTGCCGGGCACCGCGGACTGCCCCGGGAGCGGGGACTGCCCGACGATCCGATCCGGGGCGACCGTGGGATGCGCTATGGAGTCCACGCCACCCAGCTCCAGGTTGGCTCCTGCCAGGCGTTCCCGGGCTCCCTCCACGTCCGCGCCGCTCAGGTCCGGTACCTCGTGGAGATCACCGGGTGGCGGAGGTGCCGGAAAGACGACGCGCGTGGCCACCATGTATCCCAGGAACCACCCGACGAAAGCCAGGCCCACGACCCAGGCCGCCAGCCTTCCGGTGAGGGTGGGCAGGGCCCAGGACGAGCCCTCGCCACCGTCCTCCCTCCGGCGTCCTTTCCGCCTGCGTTCCAGCGAGCCACCCAGCTTCATCCGATTCTCCTCATCCTGGCGGCGAAAGCGCCGTCATGCCCTCCGACCACCGGTGTCACCACCAGCCTCCCGGCCCCGTCCAGCCAGCGCCGGGGCACGGCCTCCGTCGCCTCCATGCGGAACCCGGAGTGACGGTCAAGAAACGCCTCGACCCGGTCCTCGTTCTCTTCGGGCTCCAGCGTACACGTAGAGTATACCAGCCACCCGCCCCGTCGGACGACCGCCGCCGCGGCATCGAGCATCCGCCCCTGCAGATGTGCGAACCGGCCGATGTCGTCGGGCGAGAGGCGCCACCGGGCGTCCGGGTGCCGCGCAAGCGTCCCCGTGCCCGAGCAAGGGGCATCGAGCAGCACCGCATCCATGGAAGCAAGAGGCGGCCGAAGGGCGTCGGCCACCACGCAATGGACACCCCGCCCCGTACGGGCCGCGTTCTGCCGCACCAGCTCCAGGCGCGGTGCCGAAAGATCCGCGGCAAGGACGCGACGACCCTCTCCCGCCAGCGCCATGGCTTTGCCTCCCGGCGCCGCACACAGATCTGCAACGTCCGTGCCGGCGGGCAGGTCGGCGTACCGCGCGACGAGGCCCGCCGCCGGATCCTGGATGATGGACGCGGGCACGGCGCCGAGGGCCGCGCCTGGAGCGGTCCCCGGGGCCAGGCGCACGCACGCCGGCTCGTCCCAGACCACGTCGGCCTCGATCCCCACCTGACCCAGGTGCTCCAGGGTCCGCCGGACATCGAGCTCCAGGGACATGAGGAACGTGGGGGGACGTCGGTTGTCGTGCTCCACCAGAGCCAGCGCTTCGGAAAAGGACACGCGCCGCAGCCAACGGTCGAGGAGCCACCGAGGATGTGAGCCCCACGTGGCGAGAAAGGACACGGGATCCGTAGCCGGATCCGGGAAGAGCTCCGGTCCGTCCCCGGCCTCGGCCACCCGACGGAGCACGGCGTTCACCAGACCGGCGGGTCGGGGGCCGGCGACCTGGCGGACCTGGTCCACCGATTCCGACACTGCCGCGAACGACGGCACGGCATCCATGTAGAGCGCCTGGTACGCCCCCAGGCGGAGCACCTCCAGCACCTTCGGGTCCAGCGATGCGACGCCACGGTCCAGGAATCGGCCGATGAGGTGATCGAGCCTGCCGCGGAGCCGCGTGGTCCCGTAGGTGAGCTCGTGGACGAAGGCGCGGTCCCGCGGCGGCAGGGCACCCGCCACCCCGTCGAAGGCGCGGTCGAGCCGGCGGCCCCGCTCCGTCTCCGTCCGGACTCGATACGCCGCGCCCCTCGCCGCAGATACCGAGGTCAGTCCAACATCCCCTTGGTCGGCGAGGACGGGACGGCGATCTCACGAGAAGGCATCCGCCCGGCAAGATATGCGAGCCGGCCCGCGCGAATCCCGTGCCGCATGGCATGCGCCATCCTCACGGGGTCGTCGGCGGCGGCCAGGGCGGTGTTCATCAATACCCCGTCCACACCCTGCTCCATGGTCACGCATGCGTCGCTGGCGGTCCCCACGCCGGCATCGACGATGACGGGCACGTCCAGCCGGCGCTTGATCTCACGGATGAAGTAGGGATTGACCACCCCGAGACCGCTGCCGATGGGACTGGCCAGCGGCATGACCGCCACGCACCCCGCGTCTTCGAGCTTCAACGCCGTGATGAGGTCGTCGTTGGTGTACGCCATGACTTTGAAGCCCTCGGCTGCGAGGGTCTGGGCGGCCTCCAGCGTGGCGTGCACGTCCGGCAGCAGCGTCCGCTCGTCGCCGATGACCTCCAGCTTCACGAACTCGTTGAACCCGGCTGCCCGGGCCAGACGCGCGTACCGGACGGCGTCCTCGGCGGTGTAGCAGCCGGCGGTGTTGGCCAGAAGGAAGAACTCCTTCGGGTCGAGATGATGGAGGATCCCCTCCTCCCTGGTTCGATCCAGGTCCACGCGGCGGACGGCCACGGTGACCATGTCGGCGCCCGACGCCCGGATGGCGTCCACCATGATCTGGTTGGTGGCGTACTTCCCCGTCCCCACGATGAGGCGGGAGCGAAGGGTGTGGCCGCCCACCTCGAAGGGGGTGTCCAGCGTTTTCTCTTCGGTCATGTCATCCTCCTCCCACGAAGTGGACGAGCTCGATGGCGTCGCCCTCGTGGATGGTGAAATCCTGATATCGGTCACGCTCGAGGATCTCCCGGTTCAGCTCCACCACCACCATGCCCGGGTGGAGGCCGAGCGACTCCAACAGTGCCTTGACGGTTTGTCCGCCCAGCACCTCGGCCGGCTTTCCGTTGAGCTGCACGCTCACCGTGGTCCCCGTGGTCGTCATGTCTTCTCCTCGATCGCCTCTCGGCGGTCGGTCGATCTCGAATGTCGGTGCGCCGCACCGTCCAACGCGGCAAGATAGTCGAGTGCGGCGGCGGCGGGATCCCGTTGCCCCCAGATCCCGCCGAGGACGCCCACGCCGTGGGCGCCCGCGGCCAACACGGCGTCCACCTCGCCGACGCCGATCCCCCCGATGCCCAGCAGGGGAATCCCCGGTGCCGCCGCTCGAATCCGGGACAGACCCTCGACCCCGAGACCCGGCCTTCCGGGGTGGCTCGCCGACGGGAATACCGTTCCAAGGAGCGCGTAATCCGCGCCTGCCCTCGCCGCGGAGGCCAGCGCGTCCGCTCCGTGGACCGAGGCCCCGACGGCTCGACGCCCACCCAGCAGAGCCCGGGCCGACGCAACGGAAAGCGACCGTTCTCCCAGGTGGGCACCGTCGGCGGAAGCCGCCAGGGCAACGTCCACGCGATCGTTCACGAGCAGAAGGGCTCCATGGAGACGGGCGACGGGGCGCAGCCTGGTCACGATCCGGAAGAGCGCACCACCTCCGGTCCTGGGCCCACGGACGTGGAGCGCCACCCGCTCGCCGGCCGCTTCCACCAGGCCTTCGGCCATCTCAGGGAACCCCTCCCGACGCAAGACGGCGTCGTCGGTGACCACGTGCAGTCGGGGAATCGGAGGCTGCCGCACGTTCCTATTCGAAGGTCTGTCCGACGGACACCCCTCGCCCGTTGATCCAGTCGGCGGCGGCCATCCGTCGACTCCCCGACGGTTGGACTTCTGCCAGAAGCACCGCCCCTTCGCCGCACGCCACCAGCACGCCTTCTTCCGGCTCCGTCGCCAGAACCCGCCCGGGCCGGGGGGCGTGGCCGAGGGGGTCCGCGCCGTTCCCGGCCGTTCCCTCGTCCAGGACGAACGATCCGTCGGCGACCCGGGGCCTGAAGACCTTCACCGGGACGCCTTCGAGCTCGGTCCATGGACCGGGCACCGGGTCCATGGCCCTGATGTGGTCCGCGACCTGGCGGGCCGGCCTCGACCAGTCGACGCGCGCCGTGGCCCGGTCGATCTTGGGCGCGTAGGTCACCTCCGCCTCGTCCTGCTCCACCTCCTCCGTGAGGCCCGCGTCGAGGAAGGTCAATCCCTCCACCAGAGCGGCGGCCCCCACCTCCGAAAGGCGGAGCGTGAGCTCACCGGCCGTTTCGTCCGGCAGGATGGGCTCGGCCACCTGGTGGAGCATGGGACCCGCGTCCATGGCCTCCACCATGCGCATCACGGTGACCCCCGCCTCCTGGTCCCCTCGGGCGATGGCCCAGTTGATGGGGGCGGCGCCCCTGAGCCTGGGCAGAAGCGAGGCATGCAGGTTGATGGAGCCCAGCCGGGGTACGTCCAGAACCTCGCGCGTGAGGATGTGGCCGTACGCCACCACGACGGAGACGTCGGGGCGCAGATCCCGTATGAGCGAGAGGAACTCGTCTCCACGAGGGCGGTCGGGCGTGAGCACGGTGAGTCCCTCCTCGATGGCCACCTGCTTCACCGGGGACGGGGTCAACCGGCGTCCTCGCCCCGCGGGGCGGTCCGGCTGCGTCACCACGCCCACGATCTCGAAGCCTTCTCCCACCAGCGCCCGCAGGGAAGGCACGGCGAAGTCCGGCGTGCCCCAGAACAGGATCCTCACACCGGGCTCCTCACGACTCCTCGTCGCGCAGCTTCTTCCACTTCTTCAGGAGCATGCGCCGCTTGAGGGGCGTCACGCGGTCCAGGAAGAGCACGCCTTCCACATGGTCGATCTCGTGCTGAAGCGCCCTCGCGAAGAGCTCGTCGGCTTCGATGCTCAGCGGCTCTCCCGTGGGGTGGAATCCTTCCACGCGCACGGCGGCCGGACGCTCCACCACTTCCTCCAGCCCCGGAATGCTGAGGCACCCTTCGGCCTCCTTCTCGGTCTCGTCGCTGGCCCAGACCACCTGGGGGTTCACGATGGCGATGCGCTGCTCCGGCTCGTCCTCCCGGCGCAGGTCCACCACGATGATCCGCTTGGACAGACCGATCTGAGGCGCGGCGAGGCCGATCCCTTCGGCATGGTACATGGTCTCGAACATGTCCCGCACGAGCCTGTGGAGCTCTTCGTCGAACGACGTGACCTCGTCCGCCGCCCGGCGGAGCACGGGATCGCCCAGGAGTACGATGTCGCGTAGAGCCATGTTCGATGCGTTGCTGAAGCGTCCGGAGCGGCGACGCTACTCGCTCTTCGCGTCGCCCTTGTTCTCAAGTACCGCGGCGATGCGGCTCCGATCCACCGTGAGGCGGGTGTTGTCTCCCGTCCTCACCGTGAGCCGGTTGTCCTCCACATGGACGACCCGCCCGATGATCCCGCCGTTGGTGACGATCTCGTCGCCCTTCTTCAGCTCCTTCAGCATCTGGTCGTGACGCTGGCGCTCCTTGGCCTGGGGCCGGAGCAGCAGGAAGTAGAAGATGGCGAAGATCACCGCCATCTGGATGAAGAAGATGGTGCCCGAGTTGCCCCCCTCGCGGGGGACCGCCAGCATCGCGTACAGCGTCACGCTTCGCTCCGTTCTCTCTGGTATCGTTGCAGCCAGTCGTTCTTCCACGCCTCGAACGTCCCCACCAGGATGCGACGCCGTGCCTCCTCACCCAGGCGGACGAGAAAGCGGAGGTTGTGGATGGAGACGAGCCGCACGGCGAGCAGCTCCCCCGCGCTCACGAGGTGCCGGAGGTACGCCCGATCGTAGTGGGTGCATGCGTGGCAGTCGCACCCCGGGTCGATGGGCCGCGTGTCCTCGCGGAACCGAGCGGCCTTCAAGTTCACCTGCCCCTGTTCGAGAGTCCAGGCGGTTCCGTGCCGCGCGTTCCGCGTGGGCGCCACGCAATCGAACATGTCGCACCCGCGAGAGATGGCCTCGAGCAGGTCGTCGGGATACCCCACGCCCATGAGGTAGCGCGGCCGGTCGGTGGGCAGCACCGGGTCCAGGACATCCAGCGTACGCCACATGTCCGGCTTGGCCTCGCCCACGGAAAGCCCGCCGATGGCGTACCCGTTCCAGTCACCCAGGTCGCAGATCTGCCGGACGTGCTGTCGGCGCAGATCGTCGAACACGTTCCCCTGGGCGATGGGAAACAGGGTCTGCTCGGGGACGTCCCGCTCGTGCCCGAGCGCTTCGAACCGCGTGCGGCATCGCTCCAGCCAGCGGAGGGTCCGGCGGTTGGCCTCTTCGGCGGTGCTCCGGTCGCAGCCGCCCGGAGGGCATTCGTCGAACGCCATGATCACGTCGGCGCCCAGCGTGCGCTGGATCTCCATGACCGACTCGGGCGTGAACATGTGCTCCGATCCGTCGATGTGGCTCTGGAAGAGCACCCCGTCGTCCTCGATGCGGCGAATGTCCGCCAGGGAGAACACCTGGAATCCGCCGGAGTCGGTGAGGGTGGGCCCGTCCCAGCGCATGAAGGCGTGAAGCCCGCCCAGCTGACGAACCAGGTCGTGCCCGGGCCTGAGATACAGGTGATACGTGTTGGCCAGGACCATCTCGGCCCCCAGGGCGCGCACTTCCTCCATGCTCACGCTCTTCACCGTCCCCAACGTGCCCACCGGCATGAAGGCGGGTGTGTGGAGGGGGCCGTGGGGCGTGGTGAAGGTCCCGGCGCGGGCGGCGCCGTCGGTGGCTTCGAGGGTGTATGCGAACATGGGCGATAAGCTAGCGGAAGGGCGCACGAACG
>CAYGKI010000038.1:0-9430 GCA_964350235.1 uncultured Gemmatimonadaceae bacterium
AGCCAGAAGCTGGGAATGGACTGCCCCAGCATGGCGAAGGTCGTCACCGACCCGTCCCAGGCCGTCCCGCGGTGGATGGCCGCCAGGATGCCCAGCGGGATGGCCAGGAGAAGCGCGATGGCCATGGAGAAGACCGTCAGCTCGATGGTGGCCGGCAGGGCTTCCAGGACGATCTCCATGGCCGGCTGCCGATAGGACAGGGACTGCCCGAAGTCCCCACGGGTCAGGTCGCGCACGAAGCTCAGGTACTGCACGTGGAGCGGCCGGTCGAAACCCAGGGCCCGGCGCGTGGCCTCGATCTCTTCCTGGGAGGCCCGCTCGCTCACGAACAGATAGGTGGGATCTCCCCCGGCCTGGAGCGCGAGGAAGCTGACCAGGGTGACGCCGATGATGACGACGACGCTCTGGAGCAGCCTCCGCGCGATGTAGGATCCCATGCGTGCGCGTCCCCCTCAGACGCCCGCGGTCAACGCAGGCGCGCGTCGAACAGCTCGACGCGCTCGTCGCGACGTGCCTGCCATTCGATGCGATCGGAGACGCCATAGAAGTCCGGCTGGAAGTACAGGTGCAGCCAGGGACCGTCGTCGTGGAACACCTGCAGCATCTCGTTGATGATGGTGCGGGTCTCCTCGGGGGTGGTGGCGGCCGACAGGTCGGCCCACCGGCTGAACCACCGCGGGTCGCTCCAGTGCGTGTAGTTCGTGCTGGCGTTCACGTCCGCCATGTCGGTCATGTCGTAGATCGGGCTCCAGAGCGCGCCGCCGGTGCCGAGGAAGAACAGCGGCCCCATGCTCCGCTCCCGGAGGAGCGGCGTATAGACCGAGGCCCATTCCATGAGCTCCAGGTCGACGTCCAGCCCTACGTCCTCCAGGTACTGGGTGATGGCCAGGACCACGTTGACGTCGTTCACGTAGCGGCCCTGCCCCGCCTGGAACCGGATGGAGAACCGGGTGCCGTCCTCCCCCCGCGGCCAGCCGGCCTCGTCCAGGAGGCGCTCGGCCGTTTCCGGATCGTACGGATAAGGCGTGAGTTCCGGGTTCCCGTTGGGCGGGTTCACCAGCGACTTGGCTCGCTCGCACTCCACGCTCAGGAGCTGACGACAGATGGTGGGGACATCCACCGCGTACTGCAGGGCCCTTCGGACCCGCGGGTCCTGAATGGCGTCTCCACCCGGCTGCTGGCGGGACGCCTCCGAGAGGTTGAAGCCCACGTACATGCGCCGCGTGCCGGAAACCACCTGCACGTGCGCGCGTCCGGAGTTGTCGATGGCCTCCATTTGTTCGGGCACCACGTTCGTGATGATGTCGACGTTCCCGGCGATGAGCTCCGCCGTGCGCGTCGAAGCCTCCGGGATGATCCGCCAGACGATGCGCTCGAAGAACCCGGGGTCCCGGACCTTCTCCAGGACGACCTCGGATCCGCGCGTCCACGAGGCCACCCGGTACGAGCCCGAGCCCACCGGGTTGGACGCCGCCTCGTCGAGCGACATCTGCTCGTAGCTGTCCTTGCAGTGGATGTAGACCTCGGTGAGCAACCCGTACGCGATGGGGTTGGGGCGGGCGAGGTTGATCTGTACCCGCAGGTCGTCGAGGGCCTCCGCCGACTCGAAGCCGATGGAGGTGAACACGAAGCCCGGCGTGTTCCCGGTGAACCGATTCGCGGGGTCCGCCGTCCGGTTGAAGGTGTACGCCACGTCCTCCGCGGTGAGCGCCTCCCCGTCGTGGCAGGTCAGCCCTTCCTGCAGCGTGTAGACGTAGGCCCGCCCGTCCTCCGAGATCTCCAGCGTGCGCGCGAGCTCCGGCAGATGCTCCCCTTCGGGGCTCAGGGCGAAGAGGCTCCCGAAGATGTGGGCCGCGATGTTGGCGTTGTCCCGGCTGGAGATCATGCCCGGCTCGAACGTCGTGACGTCGGCGCTCAGGCCCACCACGATGGTGTCCTCGGACTGCTCCTGGCAGCCGCCGAGCATCAGCGCCGTGGCCAACAACCCGGTAACGGTCCGGGCGACGCGGGGATGGGGGTTCATCGTCGACTCCTCCTGTCAGCAGAGATGCACGGCCGCTTCGCTCCCGGCGGAACGGATGCAGGCATCCACCATGCGAAGGGAATTCAGGTGATCGGTGCCAGAGCACGGCAACGGCGTGCCCTCCTTGAAGTGGCGGACGAAGTCGCCGAGCAGCCCTCGGGCGTCGTCCACCCAGGGCTCCGCCTCGGGCAGAGAGACCGCCGTCAGCTCGGGATCGTCCCGAAGCGCGAAGCCCAGGGCTCCGAACATGTCCTTCTGGACGGCGACGCCCTTCGGGCATTCGGTGCGCCACTCGAAGCCCATGGTCCGCCAGTTCCCCGCCCACGTACCCTGATAACAAACCTCGATGCCACTTCGGAACGTGATGAGGGCGCTCACGTTGGCGTCGCCCTCGTACATGGACCATGACGGATTGAAGGTCCGCGCCGAGATACGTGCCGGCTCGTCGTCGTAGACGAACCGCATGAGATCGAAGTGATGGATGGACTGCTCCCAGAGCATCGGATGCGCCATCGTCAGCGGATACTTGTTCAGATGGGCCAGCCGCCCGTCGCGCCACCGCTCGTAGGTGAATCGACCGAACTCGGGCGGCCCCAGCCGGTCGGCGAAGAGCGACTTCAACGCCTTCGTCACCTCCAGATACCGGAAGTTGAGCCCCACCGCGAGAGGCACGCCGGCCGCGGCGGCCGCCGCGACGAAAGCCTCGGCCGCGTCCACCCCGTCGGCCAGCGGCTTCTCGGCCAGGATGGCGAGCCCGGCGGCGCACGCGGCCCTCACCTGCCCCTCCCGCCCCGACGGCGGCGTGCACAGCAGCGCAACGTCGGCGTCCACCGCTGCAGTCACGTCGTCCAACGTGGCGCCACCCACCGCCTGGGGCGCCTCGGCCAGAGCGGCCGCCAGCCGGTCCGGATCGGTGTCCACGAGCCCCACGATACGGCACTCCGGGTGCTCCCCGAGCACGCGGCGCCAGATCCGGGAGCGGGCACCGAGGCCGACCAGCACGAAGCGTAGGGGGCTCATGCCGCCCGCTCCGAGGCGATGAGGGCCCGGAGCCCGGCGCTCGGATCGGTCCACCCGAAGTCCCTCAGGGCCGGCACGTCGCTGGGAATCATCGGAGGCTTCATGGGTGGTCCGGCAGGAACGGACGCGACCTCGACGCCGCCCACGGCGGAGGCGATCTCACGGGCCACCGCGCGATCCCGCCACGCCTGACCGCTCCCCAGGTGGATGGGGCGACCGGCGGGAGGGACGGCGACGATCCGCGCGAGCGCGGCCGCAAGGTCGGGCGTGAAGGTCCAATCCCTGAGAGGATCGTCGGCCCGCACCTCCAGCGGGCGCCCCGCCAGCGCGGCGGCGATCCACCCACCGATGGGCGAGAGGCGGTCGCGAGTCGGTCGCGCCGTCTCTCCGGGTCCGAACAGGTATCCCAGTCGGACCACGTGTGCGGCGGTGGGCGCCCCGACGGAGCCCGTGACCAGGATCTCCCCGGCCCGCTTGGCCGCGGCGTAGGGAGAGCATCCGGTGGGCCGGTGCTCGTCGGTGAGGCCGTCGGTGGCGTCGTCGGTGGCGAAGACCCCGGAAGAGCTGAGGAATACGAAAGCCGGCGGCCGGGTCCTGGAGACGTGCACGAGGACGTTCAGCAACGGGCGGAGGTTCAGAGCCACGTGGTCCGCCGCCGTGATCCCCAGCGTCCCCGGATCCGTGGTCACCCAGGCGGCGTGGATCACCAGATCCACCGGGGGCAGGCCCCCGGGCACGGCCTCCTCCAGGTCCGCGTGCACCATGTCGATCCCGGCGCCCGTCGGGAGCGGCGGCCCCTGCGCATCCGGGGCTCCCCGGTCCACCCCGACGACGCTCCACCCCATCCGCGCGAAGCCGGCGGTGAGCGCGCTGCCGACGAACCCTCCGGCACCGGTCACCAGGACGCGAGCCGGAGTCACGCCTCGGGCTCCACGATGCTGGCGGGATCGAAATTGGCGAGCGCGTCGAAGTGCTGGGACACCAAGCGGACTGCGGCGTCCAGGTCCCGGCCCTCCAACGCCGCGACGATGGGCGGGTGGGTGCCGGCGATGTCCACCAGGTTCACGTCCTGGTCGTTCCGCAGGGACATGATCTGATGAATCCGCGGGTACAGACCAGCCCAGAGCTGGCCCAGAAGATGGTGGTCGGAGAGCCGGATGAGGGTCCGGTGGAACGCCTCGTCCGCCGCGATCAACGCTTCGCGGTCCCCATCCCCGGCCGCCTCGCCCATGGCGCGGCACGGAGCCCACAGCGCCTCCACCGAGGTCCCGCTGTCCAGGATCCGGCGGACGGCTATGAGCTCGAAGTGCTGCCCCAGCTCCCGGATCTCGGACACTTCCCGGACGCTGAGCGGCTTCACCCGCTTCCCCCGGTATGCCACGGTCTCCACGAGTCCGTCGTTCTCCAGATCCTGGATGGCCTCGCGGATGGGCGCGCGGCTCACGTTGAGCTGCTCGGCCAGGGCGGTCTCCGTCAGCGGCGCGCCGGGCCGAAGCCTCCCCGTCACGATGGCCGAGCGGAGTCGCTCGGCGACCTGCACCCGAAGGGGTGTCTGCTCGATGGGGTCCAACGCGGGCTCAGCCATGGTCCTCCTCGTCCATGCCCCCACCGGAAGCGCCCCCACGGCCGGCCGCGCCCCGGGTGGCCGCCTCCTCGGGCACCTGGACGTCCATGGGCGGGACCGGGGCGAAGACGTCGTCGTCTTCACCGCCGCGCCACATGGCCACGAAGAAGCTGCCGCCCTCGTCCAGTGCCGAGATGCCCGCGTGCCAGGTGCCGGGCCGATAGGCCACCCCCGTCGTGCCGGGCACGACGAAAGCGCGGGTGCCCGTGGGGTCGGGCGCGCCGGAACGGTCCGAGGGCATGACCACGACCAGGTAGCGCGTCACTCCCACCGGTATGAAGAGCTGGGCGGCATGGGGGTGCCGCTCCACCTGCACCACGCGCGGCGTCGAACCCGCGGGAAGAACCCGGTTCAGGTGGCAGTGGAGCGCACGTCCGGGCACGGGCTCCAGCCAATCCCCCAGCTGGTTCCTGTCCCCCGGGACGGGGGGTGGCTGGAGGAAAGCTCCGAATGCCCGGAAAGCCGACGGTTCGGCCGGCTCCGCGATGACCGAGAGAATCGGGCTACCGGTGCCCCTGGCCATCACACCACCTCGGTGGGAGGAGCCACGGCGCGCCAGTGCGCCGCGATGTCCCCCCGGCGGCAGATCCAGACATCATCCCGTTCAAGGATGTGGTCGAGGAAGCGACGGAGACCCCGGGCACGGGCTGGCTGACCGAGGATTCGTGCATGCATGCCCACGGACATCATGCGCGGGTGCGTCTCGGCTTCCCCGAGGAGCTCTTCGAACGCGTCGACCAGGAAGTCGGAGAACGCGCGTCCGGTCACCAGGGGTCCGCCCACCAGCTTGGCGTCGTTGGTGACCAGCGAGTAGGGGACGACCAGGTGGGGCCGCTCCCCCACGCGTACCCAGTACGGCAGCTCGTCGTTGTAGGCGTCGCTGTCGTACCCGAAGCCCCCGTGCTCCACCAGCAGGCGCCGGGTCCGGGTGGAGGGTGCGTAACGGCAGTACCACCCTTCGGGCGCTCGTCCCACCAAGTCGCGCACCGTGTCGTAGGCCTCGGCGATCTCGCGTCGCTCCGTCTCCTCGTCCAACAGGTAGTGCTCGATCCACCGCCTGCCGTGGCAGACCACGTCCCACTCCGTCGCGGCGACGGCCTCGGCCACCGCGGGATTGCGCTGGAGGGCCAGAGCCGAGGCGAACACGGTCAGCGGAACACCCCGTTCCCGGAAGAGCCTGTAGAGGCGCCAGAAGCCGACACGACTCCCGTACTCGAACATGCTCTCCGCCCCCAGGTCCCGGTCTCCGCGCGGCACCCGTGGGGAGGCGACCTCGGACAGGGCGGCGTCGGTCCGGCCGTCCCCGTCCGCCATGGAGTACTCCGAGCCCTCCTCGTAGTTGAGGACGAAGTTCACGGCCAGGCGGGCGCCGTTCGGCCACCGAACGTCCGGAGGACGGTCGGCATAGCCCACGAAGTCCCGTTGGCTCTCCATGATCAGTCCCGCGTTCCCTCGACCTTGCAGAAGAAGCAGCACCAATCGCCCGTGGTGACGTTGGGGAGCGCCCTCAGCCCGAAGAACATCCCGTCGGCGGGCGCCTCGAGTCGGGCCAGCGTGTCGCCGAACACGTTCACGATGCGCGCGATGGGATCACCCTTCTTCATCATGGTGAGGAAGGCGACCCCGGGCTCCGGCAGGAAGATGCCCGAAGCCGGCGCGAGCAGCGCCTCCTGCTGGCCGCGGTAACGGGGCGAGGGGTACGCCGCTTCACCGGGCAACATGTCGTAGTGTCGCAGGATGTTCAGGATGGAGTCCGCGAGCTCCCGTCCCACCCGTGCGAAGGCCTCGGGCGAGGTGGCCGACCGCCCCCCGAGCTCCACCGTGATGCCCACCTTCCCCAGGCTCTTCATGTACGCCATGGGGCTCCCGGAGGGATTGAACGACGACATGATGCAGCCCCAGCCCGGGCCCATGGCCGTGGCCAGCTCCACCGACTCCGGGCGCTCGTCCACGAAGATGGCCTTGTCCAGGAACGAGTGGGCTCCACCCGAGTGGATGGAGATCTCGAAGTCCGCCACCGGGCCCATGGCCGCCGCGTGCGCCGCGGCCACCCGCTCGCTGAGATACCCGTCCGGTCGCCCTGGATAGATCCGGTTCATGTCGTAGGTGAACGTGTCCGCCGGGTTGCCGCGCTGCGCGGCCTCGAACGCGGGCACGTTGAGCACGGGACACATGACGAGGGTGCCCGAGAGCTCGTTCGGATCGACCTCGGCGAGCGCGATCTGGCAGGCCAGAGGCCCCTCCGGCTCGTCGCCGTGGATGGCCCCGTTGACCCAGAAGCAGGGCCCGTCGCCGACCCCGTTCACCACCACCACCGGGATCTCGAGCGGGGTCCCGCCTGCCAGCGTCGTCACGGGGATCACGCCCCGCGCCACATGCCCCGGCTGGGCGGTGGCGGTCCCTACGGTGATGGCTCGTCCGGATGTCATCTCAGGTTCCCTTGTAGTCTTCGTACTGTGTGAGCTGCTCGGGCGTATAGACCTGCATGAACTCGATCTCGATGCCCCCGGCTTCGTCGTCCAGAAACGCTACCCAGCCCTCGGGGTGGGGATGCGAGCCGACCACCTGACAGGCCTGGCAGATCCGCAGCGTGGCGCCCTGTTCCTGGGCATGGGCCAGCGCCGCATCGATGTCGTCGACCTCGTAGCAGATGTGGTGGAGCCCTTCCGCCCCACGCTCGTCGATCCACTTCGCGAATCGGCCGTCGGGCTCGGTGGACTCGCAGAGCTGGTACTCGATGCCCCCCAGGTAGAAGAGCGCCACGCGATTCTTCGACTTGGGATAGAACTGGATCTCGGTGTCCGAGGGGACATGCAGGAAACGCGCATAGGCGTCGAGAGCCGCGGCCGCGTCCCTCACGGCGAAGGCCATGTGCTTGATCCCGCGGACGTTCGGATTGTCTGACTTCACGTGCTCGCTCCCGTGGGTGTGGACGATGGTGGGACGGGCATGGCTCAGGCGGGGTCCCCCGGAGTGGCGCCCGCACGCAAGCGCTCCACCACTCCGGCCATGCGGCCCAGGGCCTCCTGGATGCGGGGCACGGACTGTGTGAGGGAGATCCGGGCCCAATCGTCGGTGTAGTCTCCGTACATCTTCCCCGGGAAGATCATCACCCGTCCCTCCGCAAGGAGCCGCTCGCAGAACTCGGTGGCCGGGACACCCGTCTCGGAGACCTTGGCGTAGACGTAGAAGGCGCCCTGGGGCTCGGCGTAGGGGATGCCCATCTCCTCGAGCCCCGCGCAAAGCGCTCGGCGCCGGGTGTCGAAGGTCGTCCTGATCTCCTCCACGCAGTCCTGCGGCCCGGTGAGGGCGGCCAGAGCGCCGTACTGGCCGACCGCGGAGGTGGAGATGGCGAACGAGTGGTGGATCTCGGCCAGGGCCGGCATGAGGTCTGAAGGACCCGCGAAGTAGCCCACCCGCCAGCCCGTCATGGCGTACGCCTTGGAGACGCCGGAGAGGGTGATGGTGCGCTCCTGCATCCCGGGCAGCGCCGCCACCGGCTGCGCCCGGTGACCGTCGTACGTCAGACGCGCGTAGATCTCGTCGGACACGACCATGAGGTCGTGCTCCTTCGCCACCTCGCAGATCCGCGCCACCTCGTCCGGCGGAATCACCGTGCCGGTGGGATTGCTCGGATTGATGAGCACCAGAACCTTCGACCGCGGCGTGACGTGCGCTCGCACCATGTCCGCGGTGAGCGTGAAGTTGGTCTCGATGCTCGTGCGGATCTCGACCAGGGTGGCCTCGGTGAGCTCGGAGGCCTCGAGATACGGGTTGTAGCCCGGACACGGCATGAGCATCTCGTCGCCGGGGTCCAGCAGGCCGAGCGCGATGATGAACATGGCCTGCTGCCCGCCCGGCGTGACCACGATGTCCTCCGGCGCGTAACGGGCGCCCCCGTGGGCGGCGATGTTCTCCGCGATGGCCTTACGCAGCTCCAGAATCCCGAAGGGATGCGTGTAATGCGTCGCGCCGGCCGCCAACGCCTCCTGGCCGGCGCGCACGATATGCGCCGGCGTGTCGAGGTCGGGGTCTCCACGGCCGAGCTTGATGACGTCGTCCAGCCCCTCCGCGATGTCCATCATCCGCGTGACGATGTGCGCGTCTTTGAGCGTGACGCGTCGGGCGAGGCGGCTGCGGGCGTCGAGCATGGTCGGTCAGATCCCGTAGATGGCCGAGTACTTCCGGGTCAGATGGTCGATGTAGAAGCTCGGGTCGAGCCCCTTCCCCGTGGCGCGCTCCAGCAGCTGCTCACGGGTGTACCGCCGGCCGTGACGATGAACGTGCTCCGTCAACCAGCTCCGGAGCGGGACATAGTCGGCGCTCGCCAGTCCCTCACGGACCTGATCGTCCTCGGTGGCCTTGGCGAAGAGCTGCCCCGCCATGACGTTGCCGATGGTGTAGTTGCAGAAGGTGCCGATCTGGCCGGACGACCAGTGGACGTCCTGGAGCACGCCCAACCGATCGTTGGGCACGTCCAGCCCCAGGTAGTCCTTGATCTTCGCGTTCCAGGCCTCGGGGAGGTCCGCCACGCTCAGGCTGCCGTCGATGAGCGCCGCTTCGATCTCCACCCGCAGCATGATGTGGAAGTCGTAGGTGAGCTCGTCGGACTCCACCCGGATGAGCCCCGGCTCCACCCGGTTGATGGCCCGCCAGAACGTCTCGACGTCGACACCGGCCAGCTGCTTCGGGAAGGTGTCCACCAGATCCCCGTAGTTGAGCTCCCAGAACTCACGGCTCCGTCCCACGTGATTCTCGAACAG
>CAYGKI010000038.1:9440-14700 GCA_964350235.1 uncultured Gemmatimonadaceae bacterium
GGCGCCGAAGCTCACCCCGCCCACCGCGTACAGCCCCACCAGGTCGGTGGCCAGCGGGGTGCGGGTGTACGCCGGATCGCAGAACTGCTCGTACAGCGCGTGTCCGGCCTCGTGGAGGGCGCCGAAGAGGCACTTGGGCATCCATTCGTCGTTGACCCGGGTCGTGATCCGAACGTCGTTCCGGGTAAACGAGATCTCGAACGGGTGCACCGTGAGGTCCAGCCGCCCACGGTCGGTGTCGTACCCCAGCTTCTTCGCCATCCGGAGGGCGAAATCGAGTTGCCGCTGGACATCGAAGGGGCGCTGCAGGAAGTCGACGCGTGGGGGCTCCTGCTCACCGATGGCGCGCACCAGCGGGATCAGCCCTTCCCGCAAGGCGGCGAACAGGGGCTGGAGCGATGCCACGGTCTCGCCCGGCTCGAACCGGTACATCAAAGCGTCGTAGGGGTGCTCGTCGTACCCGATGCACTCGGCCATCTCCCGGTTCAGGTCGATGGTCTCCTCCAGCACCGGGGTAAAGGCGGCGAAGTCGCTCTCGGCGCGCGCCTTGGCCCATACGTGCTGACCCCAGGAGCCGATCTCGGCGCGCCGGTGCACCAACGACGCCGGAATCCGCAGATGGTAGTCGATGGCTTCCCTGACCTGGGCGCAGATGGTCCGCTCGACGCTGTCGTCGGGGAGGCCGGACGTCTCGGCCTCGGCCTCATCCAGGAGCCGGCGGGTCTCGTCGGACACCAGGTGGTTCCGGGCGAATACCATGAGGGTGGCCATCTGCTTCGCGCGGGTCTCGGTGCCCCCCGGGGGCATCATCGTCCTCGCGTCCCAACTGAGGATCGATTCCGCGTTGAGGAGGTCGTTCACCTCGCCCATTCGCTCCAGGAAAGCCTTGTATCCCATGCGTTTGGCCCCGTTCGCCCCCCTGGGCGGAGGTGCATTTGCACCGGCGCCCCCGACAGCGTAGTCTGTATGTTGTCGACAACCGACAGCCAACGTGCCCCGCCGCGACCGGGGTGTCAAGCGAGCCTCCGAGCCCTTCTGGGCCACGAATCCATCGCCAGAGCCGGACGACCCAATCCGTGATCTCCCTCACCGCCGTGACCCGGGAAAGCCTCGAAGCATTCGTGGTCGACGCCCTCGAGGCGCTGGGCCTCCGCCGCGACGACGCCGAGATCTTCGGCGGGGCCCTGCTCTTCTCCGAGCTCCGCTTCCACCCTGGCCACGGCCAGGGGGTCAAGCGCCTCCGGAGGTACCAGGAGCGCATCCATCGGGGGCTCGTGGATCCCACGGCGCCCTGGGAGGTGGTGAAGGAAAGCCCCGCCCTGGCCCTGGTGAACGCGCACAACGGGATCGGGACCGTGGCCGCCACGCGCGCCATGCGGCTCGCCGTCGAGAAGGCCAAGGACTGCGGTATCGGCCAGGTGGTGGTGCGCGACTCCACCCACTTCGGCTCCAGCGCGGTCCACGCGTCCGTGGCGGCCGAAGCGGGGTGCATAGGGTTGGCCTTCACCAACGCCGGCCCGGAGATGGCGCCCTGGGGCGGCCGCGAGGGTGCCGTGGGCACGAATCCCTGGGGCATCGCCGTGCCCACCGGCCTGGGCTTTCCGGCCATCCTGGACATCGCCCTCACCACCGCCGGCAAGGGCATGATGCGCTGGCACGCCGACGAAGGGATCCCCATGCCCCTGGATTGGGCGCTCACGCCGGAAGGCGAGGAGACCGACGACCCGGAAGCGGCCATGGCCGGGGCGCTGCTGGGCATCGGTACTTACAAGGGGTATGGCCTGGCGTTCATGACGGATGTCCTGACGGGCGTTCTGAGTGGCGGCGGGTATGGGCTCACCCCCTACGCCGACGAGGGAAAGATGGACGTGAGCCACGCCCTCACGGCCATCGACATCGAGTGGTTCATGCCCCTGGAGGAGTTCCGTGCCCGCATGGACGACTTCGCCCACATGGTGAAGTCCCGGGCACTTCGGCCGGGCTTCAGCGAGATCCTCATCCCCGGGGAGCAGGAGGCCAGGCGCGTGGCCCGGAAGTCCGACGTCGGCATCCCGTTGGAAGACCCGGTGCTGGAGGATCTCCGCAAGCTCGGGGCGGAGTTGGGCGTCGACACGGATATCGTCGAGGTGGGCCCCTGGAAGGAGGAGCGCCTTTGACCCCCGAGGACCGCCCTTCCGCCATCCATCCCCTTCCCCGCTGAGGAGCCCTTCGCATGCCCGAGCCCGCCGCCTGGCGATACGACAAGATCACCAAGCCCATGTTCGACCTGCCCGTCGCGCACCTGGTGCTCACGGGGCGGGTGCTGACCATGGCAGGCCAAGTCTTCGAAGACGGCTTCGTGTCCATGAAGGACGGGAAGATCGTCGCCGTGGGGCCGAGGGCGGAGCTGGCGGCGGACGGAGCCGCGGTGGAGGAGACCGGCGGCACCCTCATGCCCGGGCTCATCAACAGCCACGCGCACCTCAACTGGGACGGCATCCACGACCTGGCCCGCCAGTCCATGGACGACCCCCGCCCCATCTCGGCCTTCAAGGCCGCGGGCAACATGCTCAAGAGCCTGCGCGCCGGGGTCACCATGGTGCGGGACCTGGGCTTCCACGACATGAACCTCTTCTCCAAGCAGGCGGTCGAGCAGGGCATCTTCCCCGGTCCCCGGCTCAAGGTGTGCGGGGCAGCCATCATCCAGACCGGGGGACACACGTACTGGGTGTGCCGCGAGGCCAGCGGCGCCGACGAGATGCGACGCGCGGTGCGGGAACAGGTGAAAGGCGGCGCGGACCTCATCAAGATCATGGCCTGCCACGACACGCTCGAGTTCACGGACGACGAGCTGGCGGCGGTCATCGACGAGGCGCACAGGAACGGCCTCCCCATCACGGCGCACGCCACCTACGACGCCTGTATCGAGCGCGTGGCGCGGTTCGGGGTGGATTGCGTGGAACACGGGGGATCCATGTCCGACGCCACCATCGCGCTGCTGTTGGAGAAGAAGATCCCCATCGTCACCACCTTCGCGCCGCTGGTCCAGCAGAGCCAGCCGGAGATCGCCCGTCGCTTCGGGATTCCCGAATGGAAGATCGAGGAGCGGCAGAAGGCCGTGGCCAACCCGGCGCGGTACGCGGGACTGGTGAAGGCCGCCCGGGCCGGGGTCCCCATCGTGTTCGGGACCGACGCGGGGAGCCCGGCGGTGGAGCACGACGGCATCGCGCCGGAGCTGGCGCACATGGTGAAGGTAGGCGTCTGCACCGACCCCATGGACGCCCTGGCCTCCATCACCATCCGGGCCGCACGGCTCTCGAAGATGGACCACCTCCTCGGGACGCTGGAGGTGGGCAAGGCGGCGGACCTCATCGTGGTGGACGGCAAGCCGGACGAGGACCTCATGGCCCTGGAGCGGGTGCGGACCACCTTCGTCGGCGGCCGGAGGATGCACGGATGAGCCTTCTCCTGGACCGTCTGGCGCCGCGCATCGTGGAGGAGGACGGGGCCTTCCGCACCCGGATGCTCGGCATCGCCGCCGGACTGGACGACGTCATCGCCCTGGGGCGAGGCGACCCCGACTTCCATACCCCGGCGCACATCGTGGACGCGGCGAAGGCCGCCCTGGACGCCAATCAGCACCACTACACCGGCCCCAACGGCATCCAGCCGCTCCGTGAAGCCATCGCCGCCGAGCTGGAGGGGCGCTTCGGCCTCGACTACGGGCCCGACGAGGTCGTGGTCACGGCGGGTGCCCAGGAGGCCATCATGCTCACCATGCTCGGCCTGTGCTCGCCCGGCGACGAGGTCCTCATCACCAGCCCGCGGTTCACCACGTACGACACCGCCGTCCGCCTCTGCGGCGGCACGCCGGTGCCCGTGCCCACGTGGGAGAAGGACGATTTCGCCCTGGACGTGGCGGAGATCGAGAAGCGCATCACGCCCCGGACCCGGATGTTCGTCCTGGTGTCACCCAACAACCCCACCGGGGCCGTGACCCCGCCCCAGGTCATCCGGGCCATCGCCGAGCTCGCCGTCCGGCACGACCTCCTCGTCGTGGCCGACGAGATCTACGCCCGGATGATCTACGCGCCCAACGAGCACCTCTCCATCGCCACCCTTCCGGGCCTTCGGGAGCGCACGGTCACCATCAACGGGTTCTCCAAGACCTACGCCATGACCGGATGGCGCGTGGGATATCTGGCGGCACCGGCGGACGTGGTGGAGATGCTGACCGAGCCCCGGCACACGCTCTCCATCAACGCGTGCACCATGAGCCAGCACGCGGCCCTGGCCGCCCTCACCGGTCCCCAGGAGCCCATCGAGGCCATGCTCGCTGCGTACGCCGAGCGCAGGGCGTGGCTCATGCCCGCGCTCACCGAAGCGGGCTTCACCTACGGGCATCCCGGAGGCGCCTTCTACGTGTACACCAACGTCTCCTCCTCCGGGCTCCCCGCCCCGCTGTTCTGCGAGCGGCTTCTCCGGGAGACCGGCGTGATGGTCTTTCCCGGCACCATGTTCGGAGACGAGGAGACGGACCACATCCGCATCAGCTACCTGCAGCCGCTGCCGCTCATCGAGGAGGCGATGGAGCGCATCGCCGGCTTCGCCCGACGGACGAGGGCGGTCTCATGAGCACCGAGTCCCACGCGAAGGACCGCTTCGTCGGGATCCAGATCAGCCCCATCAGCTGCGTGGACGAGGGCGTGGACACGGTGCTGGACACGCTGCAGCACCGGGTGGGGGTCAACGTCCTCATGCTCGGCACCGTGAGCTGGCTCGGCCTCAAGTCGGGTCGATCCATCAGCCACGAGCTGGACGGCTGGCCCGACCATGGCGTCCCCGAGCCCTATCAGATGCGCGGCGGCGCCTACTTCGAACCCGACCCGCGCTACTACGCCGATACGTTCATGGCGGGCTATCGGAGCCCGGACCCGGAGTTCGAGGGGAAGGACATCCTGAAGATGGTGGTGCCCGCGGCCCACGAGCGCGGCATGAAGGTCTACGTGGAGCTCATGGAGCCCTTCTTCAAGTACGCGGGCCACGGATCCGCCGGGACGGTGGAGATCCCCACCCTGGCCCAGGCCATGGAGGTGGACCTGTTCGGTCGTCTCGGGGGCGAGCCCTCCACCTCGAACCCGGGGTACCGGCGCTGGATCCACTCCATGATCGAGGACCAGGTCCGGAATCACGACATCGACGGCGTCATGTGGTGCAACGAGCGGAACTCACCGCTGGACACGCTCATCAAGGGCGGCGCACCAGGGGACTTCTCCGAGCC
>CAYGKI010000039.1:0-426 GCA_964350235.1 uncultured Gemmatimonadaceae bacterium
GAGACCGCGCGGTGCTCCAGGGACATCGTGTACCGCTCGGTCATGGCCACCTACCGGGCCGGCGGTGACGGCGTGGTGCTGGCCCCCAACTACGCCTCCATGCACCTCACCCACCTGGACGGCGTGGCGGACGCGCTGGGCGAGCTCGGCCTGAGGTGAGGGAGCCGGACGCCACCCGCCTGCTGGAGGTCCGGGACCTCCAGACCAGCTTCCTTCTCGGAGGGCGCCCGCCGGTGGTGGCCGTGGACGGAGTATCCTTCGCCGCCCGCCCCGGCGAGACGCTCGCCGTCGTGGGGGAGAGCGGGTCCGGCAAGTCGGTAACGGCCCTGTCCATCATGCGTCTGCTCCCCGCGCGCGTGGGTCGGATCACGGGCGGTTCCATCCGGCTTCGGGGCCGAGAGCTCACCGGGCTCTCCGAGGAGGAGA
>CAYGKI010000039.1:436-3761 GCA_964350235.1 uncultured Gemmatimonadaceae bacterium
AGCCCATGACCAGCCTGAACCCGGTCCACCCGGTGGGCGCCCAGATCGCCGAGGTGCTCATGGAGCACGAGCGGGTGTCGGCCCGCGAGGCCCGAGATCGCGCCATCGAGCTCCTGGCCACCGTCGGCATCTCCGAGCCTTCCCGGCGGGTCGACAACCACCCCCACGAGATGTCGGGCGGGATGCGCCAGCGGGCCATGATCGCCATGGCTCTGGCATGCAATCCGAGCCTCCTCATCGCCGACGAGCCCACCACCGCCCTGGACGTCACCATCCAGGCTCAGATCCTGGATCTGATGGACGATCTTCAGGATCGTCTCGGGATGGCCATCATGTTCATCACGCACGACCTGGGTGTGGTGGCTCAGATGGCGAAGCACGTCGTGGTCATGTACGCCGGCCAGGTGGTGGAGCGCGGTCCCGTCGACGAGATCTTCCGGCGCCCCAAGATGCCTTACACGGCGGGGCTCATCGCGTCCATTCCCCGCCTCGGGGCCTCCCGGCGCGCCCAGCGCCTCACGACCATCCCCGGGAACGTCCCGTCTCTGGCCGAGCTCGGACCGGGATGCCGCTTCTCGGCACGCTGTCCTCACGCCCGGGCGTCTTGCACCGAAGCTTCACCGGGGCTGGAGCCGGCCGCGGAGGAGCACGAAGTCCGATGCTTCCGGTGGCGGGAGCTGGATTTGGCGCCGGAGGTCGCGTCATGAGCCCGGAGCTGGTCCGCGTAGAGCGCCTGGTGAAGCACTTCCCCATCCACGGGGGGCCGTTGAACCGGATCGTTCATCGGGTCAAGGCGGTGAACGACGTGTCTTTCTCCGTCCGTCGGGGCGAGGTCCTCGGGCTGGTCGGGGAGAGTGGATCGGGCAAGACCACGGTGGGGCGGCTACTCCTCCGCCTGGAGGAGGCCACGGCCGGGAAGGTGATCTTCGACGGCACCGACATCACCGATCTGCCTCGGAAGCGGATGCGTCCCTTCCGTAAGCGGATGCAGATCGTCTTCCAGGATCCCTATGCCAGCCTCAACCCACGCGAGAGGATTCGGACCGTCCTCCGTCACGCGCTGACCTTGCACCGCATCGGCGCGCCCGGGAGCCGGGAGGATCGCGCCGTGGAGCTCATGGAGCAGGTGGGGCTGTCCGCGGAGCAGCTGGACCGATTTCCCCACGAGTTCTCGGGCGGTCAGCGACAGAGGATCGGGATCGCCCGGGCGTTGGCCGTGAATCCCGAGTTCCTCGTGGCCGACGAGCCGGTCTCCGCCCTGGATGTCTCCATCCAGGCGCAGGTGATCAACCTGCTGAGCGACCTGAAGGACGAGCTCGATCTGACCATGCTCTTCATCGCGCATGATCTGGCCGTCGTCGAGCACATCTGCGACCGCGTGATCGTCATGTACCTGGGCAGGATCATGGAGATCGCCCCTTCCGAAGCGCTCTACCGGGAGCCCAACCACCCCTATACGCAGGCCCTCATGTCGGCCGTCCCCATCCCGGAGCCTGGCGTGAAGCGCAAGCGCGTGGTCCTGAGCGGAGACATCCCCAGCGCCGTGAACCCCCCGTCGGGATGTGTCTTCCGCAGCCGCTGCCCCAGGGCGGAGGCGATCTGCGCCCAGCAGGTCCCCGAGCTCAGCCAGGTGGGACCGGACCACTTCAGCGCCTGCCATCTCACGACCTGAAGGGTGGGCGCATGGCCGCCCCCCCTTCCCCCGGTTCACGCTCGGCGCGGGAGACATGGCCCGGACCCCGCCTCCTTGCCCATCTTACGGGACATCTTCGCCATGCGATCCCGGACCCCATCCCACCAGGACCCTATCCCATGCGGCACTCCGTACCGTCGCTCCTGAGCGTATCGTGCGCCATGCTCCTCTCGTCCGCCGCGCACGCTCAGACCCTCGAGGACTTTCCGCGGATCACGCCCGGGGAGGAGGTGTCGGGGTTCGTGGCCGCCGGCGGCCCGACCTTCGCAGATCGCGGCCCCTTCGCGGTCTACCGCTTCGACGCGACCGCCGGGACCCGCTACTCCGTCCAAGCTCGGTCGGGCGTCTTCGACACCTACCTGGTCCTCGCCCGTCCCGTCGGCGGCCTGACCGAGTTCATCCGGGAGAACGACGACGCAGGTGACGGGACCGACTCGCGCATCCGCTTCACCTCGGATCGCACGGGACCCTACCTCCTGGTCGTCCAACCCCTGCAGTCGGGGATGGCGGGGCCGTTCACCCTGCGCGTCGACGAGCGCGTGCTCCCTCCGGACCAGCCGGCGCGGCCCGTGACGCTGGGCGCTCCCGTCCAGGGTCGGCTTTCCGACGACTCCAGCGTGCTCCTCACGGAGTGGGACGAGGAGTTCCCGTACGACCTCTGGACGCTGACGGGTTCCGGGGGCGAGTACTACGAGATCTCCATGGAATCGGACGACTTCGACGCGTACCTGGAGTTCGGGCCCATGTCCGGTGGCACCCTCATGCCCGATCGCTTCGACGACGACGGCGGCGACGGCCTCGACGCCCGCCTCCGCGTCCAGCTCCCCCACGACGGCACGTTCGGCGTTCGCGCCCGGCCCCTGGGCGAAGAAGGCAGCGGCGCGTACACGCTGCGCGTGGACGCCTTCGTTCCTCCGCCTCCCACCCGCGCGCCCATCTCCGTCGGGGAGCTCGTCACCTCGTCGTTGGACGCGGATGACGCGATTCTCGAGGACGGCGTCCCCTACGAAGAGTGGCTCTATCAGGGCCGCGCGGGGGAGCGCATCGCCCTTCGGATGGCCTCGGACGAGCTGGACAGCTACCTGTCGGTGGGGACCCTCGGCGCCGACGGTGTCTTTCGTGAGATCGCGAGCAACGACGATGGCCCGGGCGACGGCCTGAACGCCTTCATCGACCTGACGCTCCCCACAGACGGGGAGTTCGTGATCCGGGCCCGACCCCTGGGTGCGGGCGCATCGGGAAGCTATACGCTCGAGGTACGACCCGGCCGGTGACCGTCGAGAGATGGGCGGGGCGCTTGGCGGCCCCTCATCACCCGGCGTGATCGCCGCGGGGCTGCCGCGTTCCTGGGAAGAACGCATCAGAGCTTCACGACATCTGTGAACAGGTGGAGGCCTCGGGTGGGAAAATGGCTTGGATCCTGGGGGACGAGCTGGCACGGGGCGTGCTCTATGGAGGGGCGTCCATGCATCGGTGCCCTGGCCGCAGGGCACCCGGAACAGCCCGCCCACGGCGGCCCAAGAGGCGCCGGGCGCAACCCAGGAGCTTTCAACATGCGTAGCAAGGCGCTTCTCGTAACGCTCGTCGCCGAGCGTAGCGCCGCCTTAGAGTCCGCGCCCTGCTCACCGTCTG
>CAYGKI010000039.1:3771-5189 GCA_964350235.1 uncultured Gemmatimonadaceae bacterium
CAGCCGCGGCCGCCGTGGAGGACCTTGAGGTGATGTCCACGGTGTTCCCGGCGGCCGCGGGGGCTCCGGCCCGCGCCGGCATCCTCGACTACAGTCGCTCGCGGACCGTCACCTTCTACGACGTGGAGGGCGTGGAGCAGGACGGGTACGACCCACTCACCACCGCCTCCATCCGGACGACGCTCAGCGTGGAGGGCGAGGTATCGAGGGATGGCTACGAGTGGTCGCTCAGCCGTAGCCGCGACATGACCGTCACCGGCCTGGAGGGCGAGGAGACGCAGCGCACCTGGAACGGGACCGGCGAGGAGGATCGGAGCCGTGCCCGGTTCAGCGCCTCCGGCGAAACGCGGAGCTACGAGATGAGCGGAACGCTCACCGTGGACGACGTGGTGCGCGGTGTGCCGCGCGCCGAGCATCCGTACCCGCTGTCGGGCACCATCACCAGGAACGTGACCGTCGAGGTCACGAACGGCCCGCGAGGTGACGAGACCCTCACGCGCACCATCGTCGTCACCTTCGACGGAACCCGGTACCCTGCGCTGACCGTGAACGGAGAGGCGTTCGAGCTCGACCTGGACGCGATCGGGCCGCGACGCGTTCGGCGCCCCTGATCGAGTCGGCGCGTCCGACCGCCTCGAGTCCCAGGACCGAGGCGGTCGGACGTGGTGGGCGGCCTTCTCCGGGCACGGCCGGCCCCGCAACGCCCGGTCTCAGGCGCTCCCGTCCAGATGTGCCATGGCCCGGGTGGCGATCTCTTCGCCGATGGCCAGGGAGGCCGTGGCGGCGGGGCTCGGCGCATTGACTGCGTGCACGGCTCCCGGGCTCTCCACCCACAGGAAGTCGTGGACGAAAGCACCGGAAGGCGTCACTGCCTGGGCGCGCACCCCCGACCCACCCGGAACCAGGTCGTCCCCGTCGAGCTCCGGCACGAGCCGCTGGAGCGCGCGCAGAAAACGAGATCGATCCAACGACTGAGCGAGCTCCCGCGCCACCATGCGCCGATGACGGAACGCGAAGCGCCAGAGGCCTGGGAAGGACAGGGCTTCGAGCAGGTCACCGACGTCGAGGGTGGTCAGGTCGTAACCTTCTCGCGCGAACGCCAGCACCGCGTTGGGCCCCGCGTCCACGCCTCCGTGGATTCGGCGGGTGAAGTGGACGCCCAGGAACGGGAAGCCCGGCTCGGGGAGCGGGTAGATGAGGTGACGCACGAGGTACTCCCGGTCCGGACGGAGCCGCAGGTACTCCCCCCGAAACGGCAGGATGCGGCTGGGCGACCGATCCCCAGCCATGTCCGCGATCCGGTCGGAATGGAGGCCGGCGCAGTTGACGAGGACGCGGGTGCCGAAGTCTCCCCGCGTAGTCTCGATCCTCCATGTGCTCCCGTCCCGGTGGAGAGCGCGCACCTTCGCGCCGGTGAC